>NZ_JBRCEP010000102.1:0-24982 GCF_053491055.1 Gloeomargarita sp. | reverse complement strand
ACAACCCGCGCTCATGGCCTCCAGCAGACTCCAACTCAGCACAAACGGGTACGTGAGATAGACATGGACGGTGGAAAGTTGCAACAGGGCGATGAAGTACTTGTAAGGTACCTTGCCTAGAAAATGCACCCGCGCCCAATCACCGTCGGGAATCTGCGGCCGCACTTCATCGCAAAAAATCTGCCGCCAACTGCGCTGCCCGTAGCGTTGGGGGTCCGGGGGGGCGCCGTAGCTCACCTCACTGCCGCCGACAATCAACACCCGCGCGTTGGGGCGACGGCGGAGGATTTCCGGCAAGGCGCGCATGAAGATGTGGTAGCCCCGGTACGGCTCCAGGTTGCGGTTGACAAAGGTAATCACCTCATCCTTGCGGGTGAGGGTGAATTTTTGACCGCTCTGGGTAGAAAGGGTCAGCCAAGCGTTCGGGTTGGGGGTAATGGCTTCGGTGTCAATGCCATCGTGGACTACGGTGATTTTCGAGCGAAAGGGTTCAGGAAACGTGCTGGCCTGCCAGTGGGTAGGCGAGATGCCCGCATCCGCAATCTCGAAGTGCAATAGGTTGTTGAGATTTTTCAGGCGCACCCGACAGGCATCGCCGACCTCGTGGTTAGTAAATTCCGGGTCAAAACCCGCATCCGCTCCCTGCAGGTGGTAGAAGAACTCGCAGTAGATGCCCAGTTTGGTCTGGGGCCACACCTCCTTGAGAAAGAGACTCTCCCCCCAGCCAGGATGGGCAATGACCGCATCGGGCACAAACCCCTGGGCTTTCAACTGCAAGGCGGCGCGAAAGCAGGCCTCCCCGCGAATCACCTTGGTTTCAAAGTCACTCACCCAGGGGTGTACACCGGGTGTCGTGCCACGGTTTACGCCATAGGGCACGAGCTTGACCCCCTGCCACTCGGTAACCGACACCTTTTGCATGGTCATACCCACCACCGTATGACCCCGAGCCGCCAGCGCAGGCGCCAAAAATTTGAACTGACCGGGGAAGTTTTGGTGGACAACCAGCAACTTCATGGGCATCCCTCCCCGACCCACCTCGTTTTCCACCCCCACCCTGAACCCCTTGGTGGCAACACGGTCATGACTTACGCGCACCGACGAGCGGCAAATGCTGTCCAGCCAGCGCCCGCAACGCCGCCTCATCCTTGGGACTTTTGGTGGCCACCGCCCAGAGGTCGTAGGAAGGGTGACCCCGGCGCATCGCAACCACCCGGGCAAAACCGGCAGCGTACAGCGTCCCCACAAGGACTTTTTGCGTAAACCCGCAGCGGTGCGCCATATAGAGATTGCCACGCGCCAAGGCCGGACGGTAGCCGTAGAGAATGTCAATCGGCGCAATCGGGCCAACCGGGGCAGTGTAGGCCGGTTCTGTGAGCTTATCTTCCGCCACCAGCGCACAGACACTCTGCAAATCCGGGCACGTGATTACCGCAAAGCCATCCGGATGCAAGACCCGCAAAAATTCCTTGAGCGCCACCGGCACCTCGTGCGGGTAGAGATGCTCGATATTGTGGCTTGAAAAAATAGCATCAACCGACTCACTGGCCACCGCACTCATGTCGGTCATCGTACCAACAATGTCGGGCGCCACTGCCGGATCAATATCCAAGCGCAATTCCTGCCACTCCGGCGTATTGAAGCCCCGCGTCGTCTGGTCTTTGCGTTTGGAACCGCAACCTACGTGTAATAAAATCGGCACTGCACCATTCACCTATCGGGTCGCAATTGGGGTTTGGCCCTCAGTCAACCAAGTGATTAGCATCATACCATACGGACAAGGTTACCGAACATCGCATCCTCTCAAGAAGCACTACCTTTGTCATGGTTACAAAAAACCGCGGCTACGGTCACGCTTCCCCCTCAAGCCGCAACCAGAAAAATACCCTATTAGAACCTAGAAAATTACACTACATTACACGCAATAGTACGAAACTTTTAACGGGTTGCCACGACATTCAAACTGATTAAAGTGTCTAGAATTCTCATACTACTGCAATCGGGAAATAGATTAAATTCACTCACCTGTTCGTAACTACTAAACCCAGCCTGTTCCAGATACATAGCCAGAATATCAAAATCCGAACCCGCTTTGTGGACATCGTATTCATTGGTTTGCCCCCCGAAGATAATACGCATCAAGTGCATCCGTTCCTCCGGGAGCAAGTTGGGATGGCCATACAGCCAACACAAAATACGCAAATCCGGCACACTCAGCAGTAATTTTCCCCCTGGTTTGAGCACCCGTCGCCATTCAATTAATACCCGCAAAAGTTCATTGTTTAAGGTGTGGTGAAAATGCTCCAACACATGGCTACTGTAAATCACATCCACCGACTCATCCGCAAAAGCGCTGAGGTCCGCCGCATTCATCACGTAATCCACTTCGGGACGGGGTTCCACATCCAGAATTTTCCAGTCCGGGTGGGGGTGTTTCCCCCCAATGTGCAACCGCAATGTCATCACCCAACCTCGTGCATGGGAATCTCAAAGGGACGCCACTAGTGTATGTTGTTGCATCAGCGTTTGCGCCTGGGCAACGACAGCACCGGGCAGCGGTACATAGCTCAAAGCCGCACTGTATTTCTGCCCTTCTACCAACGCCCATTGGATAAATTTACGCAGGGTTTCGCCCTTACTTCTATCCGCATATTTCTGATAGATTAAAAACCAGGAGTAGCTCACAATTGGATAGGCTTCGGGGCTGGTGGGGTCATCCACAAATCCCCGCAATTTGGCATCCAGTTTAATATCCGCCACTGCCTTTTCCACGGAATTTTGGGTCGGCAGAAGAAACTTGCCACTTTTGTTTTCCAAGGCGGCAGTAGCCAGTTTTAACTGTTGGGCATAGGCCGTTTCCACATAGCCGATTACCCCTTCGCCCTGTTGAATTTGGGCACTGATCCCAGCATTATCTTTGATGCCCGTCCCAACCGGCCAATTGACCGTCAACCCCGTGCCCACTTGATTTTGCCAGAGCGGGTCAATCGCACTCAAATGCCTGGTAAAAATGGCCGTTGTGCCACTCCCATCCGAGCGATAGATGACTGTAATCGGTAAATTGGGGAGGGTTAATTCCGGGTTCAAAGTGGCTAATTCCGGGTCATTCCAGCGGGTGATTTTCCCTAAGAAAATAGCCGGTAACACCTGACGAGAAAGTTTCAGACCGGTCGGCACCCCCGGAATGTTGTAAACGACAGAGATGCTTCCTGCCGTCATGGGGACAAACAGGGCACCCTGCGACACTTTGGCCGCCTCTGCATCGGTCATCGCCACATCACTGCCTGCAAAATCTACCGTGCCCGTGAGAAATTGCTGAATCCCGGCGGCACTGCCAATCGGCTGATAGGAAATCTGCACTTCGGGATAGAGTTTTCGGTACTCTTCAAACCATTTCAGGTATAAAAAAGAGGGAAATGTGGCTCCTGCCCCATTCAAATATACGGGTTTTCCCGCAGCAGGCGTAGTCTTGGGTGGCGGAACGGGCTGGGATTGACAGGCAACTGCTCCTAGCCCGGCCAACATACTGAGATAGAGATAACGGCGACGACGCATAATCCCGCGACAAGCTTCGCCTTTGATAATACCCTATTCTCGCCAGGAAGCGGCAAGAAATTGGGGGTGGTCGTGGGAGCAACCTCGGTCAACACTTTTGCTATAGTACTGCCCAGCTAAGTTTTTTGATTCCTATGGAATCACCTTTTTTTCTACGCAATCTCTGGTATTTGGCGCTCCCCTCGGCGCAGCTATTGCCGGGTCGGATGCTTGGCCGTCGTTTGCTGGGGGAACCGGTGCTGTTGGGACGCACCTGCCAGGGCCAAGTGTTTGCTTTGCGCGATATTTGCCCCCATCGGGGCATACCCCTGTCCTACGGGAAAATGCTTGGGGAAGAAGTGATGTGTTGTTATCATGGCTGGCGCTTTAATGCTGCCGGCGTGTGTACCCATATTCCCTCCCTATGCGACCCAAGCGATTTAGATATTTCTCGGATTCGTGTCCCCAGTTATCCCGTGCGGGAAATGCAGGGCAATATCTGGATTTATTTTGGCGAAGAAACGGAACCCCAAGTCCCCATTCCTTGCTTGCCTGGGGCCTTGGCACAACGGCCCCAACTGGTTGAATTCTTTGATTTTCCCTGCCATGTGGACCATGCAATTGTGGGGTTGATGGACCCGGCCCATGGTCCGTTTGTGCATCAGGTCTGGTGGTGGCGTTCGCGTGGGGAATTGTTTGTCAAAGCCAAACAATTTGACCCCCTGCCTTTGGGCTTTGTCATGCGCCGCCATCGCCTGCTCAAAACATCCTTTTTCTATCGCTTACTGGGCGCCCATCCGGAAACGGAAATTCAGTTTCATCTGCCCGGTGTACGGATTGAGATTGTTCAAGGCGACCGGCATCAAGTGGTTAATCTCACCACCGTGACCCCCATTTCTGAGCGGCAAACCCAGGTGATTTCCCAATTCTACTGGAACCATCCGGGATTGACGCTTGCCAAACCCATTTTGCGGTGGTTTGTGCGGGCATTTTTTGAGCAGGACCGCCAGGTGGTAATCAAACAGCAGGAAGGTTTGCAATATAATCCCCCTTTGATGCTGATCAAAGATGCGGATACCCAGGCCCGGTGGTACTACCAAATCAAGCAGGAATATGCCCGCTCAGTCCTTGAAAAACGCCCCTTTGTCAACCCCTTGGTTTCCCAGGTATTGCGTTGGCGGAGTTAGCGACGCGCTAACTTTTTGCTGAGTTTGCGCAGGCGCACCGATTTGGGAGTTACTTCCACCAATTCATCCGGGCCAATGTATTCCAAGGCCCGCTCTAAATTCATATCCACCGGTGCTGGTAATTGGGTGAGTTCTTCCGCACCGGCAGAACGCATATTGGTTAACTGTTTGGTTTTGCACACATTGAGTTCCAAATCCTGGGGACGGTTGTGTTCCCCCACAATCATCCCTTTGTAAACCCGTGTGCCCGGTGTGATGAAAAAAACACCCCGGTCTTCCGCATTCTTGAGGGCATAAAAGGTTGCTTCTCCCTCTTCTAAAGAAATCAAAACTCCGTTGCGCCGGGTTTCTACATTCCCGGCCAGGGGACGATAATCCAGGAAACTGTGGCTCATAATGCCTTCCCCGCGGGTCAAACGCAAAAATTCGCCCCGGAAACCCACAAGGCCCCGCGCCGGAATGATAAATTCTAACTGGGTGCGGCCATGCCCTCCAGCCTGCATATCCTGCATTTCCCCGCGCCGTTGCCCCACTTTTTCGATGCAACTGCCGACGGCTTCATCGGGGACATCCAACACCAAATACTCGTAGGGTTCGCAGAGTTGGCCGTCAATCTGCCGATAAATAACGCGCGGTTGGGAAACCTGAAATTCGTAACCTTCCCGGCGCATGGTTTCAATCAGAATGCCCAGGTGCAATTCCCCGCGCCCGGAGACCAAAAAACTGTCGGGGCTTTCGGTTTCTTCCACCCGCAAGGCCACATTGGTTTCCAATTCCCGCAGCAACCGTTCCCGCAATTGCCGTGAGGTGACAAATTTGCCTTCCTGCCCGGCAAACGGCGAATCGTTCACGGAAAAAGTCATTTGTAAGGTGGGTTCGTCCACCTTGATTAACGGCAGCGCCAAGGGAGTCTCTGGACAGGTAATCGTATCCCCAATGTTGGCTTCGTTAAAGCCCGCCACCGCCACAATATGACCGGCACTTGCCGATTGCAATTCCACCCGTTTTAAGCCCTCAAAACCAAAGAGTTTAGTTACCTTGGCGCGGATGATTTTTCCCTCGGCATTGATCAACGCCGCCTGCTGACCGGTGGTAATGGTGCCGTTGTGAATTTTGCCAATGACAATCCGCCCCAAATAGTCAGAATAATCCAAGGTGGTGACCTGTAATTGGAGGGGTTTATGTTCATCCCCGGCCGGGGGCGGTACATGGCGCAACAGCGCTTCAAACAAAGGCTGCATATCCACCGGTTCATCTTCCCATCTCAGACGTGCATGGCCCGCCATCCCAGAGGCAAACAAATAGGGAAATTCGCACTGGTCATCGTCCGCCCCCAATTCCAAAAACAAATCCAAAACCTTGTTCAAAGCCACGTGGGGGTCGCTGCGCAGCCGGTCAACTTTGTTGAGCACCACAATCGGACGCAACCCCTTTTCCAGAGCTTTTTTCAACACAAAACGTGTCTGGGGCATGGGGCCTTCATTCACATCCACCACCAACAAACACCCCTCGACCATCCCCAAGACCCGTTCCACTTCCCCGCCAAAATCGGCGTGGCCAGGGGTATCTACGATGTTGATCAAATAGTCCTTGTAGCGGACTGCCGTATTCTTGGCCAGAATCGTGATCCCCCGCTCCCGCTCCAGCTCGTGGGAATCCAGGACACAAGTCGGCACCTCCTCCCCTTGACGAAAGGCGCCCGCCTGTTTCAACAGGGCATCCACCAAGGTGGTCTTGCCGTGGTCCACATGGGCGATAATGGCCACATTGCGAATATGAGCCGTCATAGGCAATTCGGGTCAGGGACGCAGGCAAAAATTAAATCTTGTTAAAAATCTAGCAGAGTTTGGGGCGGAGGTGTGGCAAGGGCGTTTTCGTTTCGGGTGGTGCGGCGTTGTCCCCAGACCCAAGCGCGGGCGGGCATTTTTTATACACCGCACGGGCCGGTGCTCACGCCGACGTTTATGCCGGTGGGCACGCTGGGTACGGTCAAGGCCATGACGCCGGAGCAGTTGGTTAACACCGGCGCGCAGATGATTCTGGCGAATACCTACCATCTGCATCTGCAACCGGGGGAGGACATTGTTGCGCACTGCGGTGGGTTGCACCGGTTTATGCACTGGTCAGGTCCGATTTTGACGGATTCTGGCGGGTTTCAGGTGTTTAGCTTGAGTTCCCTGCGCCACATTACGGATGCGGGGGTGACGTTCCGATCCCCGCGCAACGGCGACCTGATTCATTTCACACCGGAAAAATCCATCCAGATCCAAAATGCTTTGGGGGCGGATGTGATCATGGCTTTTGATGAATGCCCGCCTTATCCGGCCAGCCCTGAGGCGGTGGCGGCAGCGGTGCGGCGGACTACTCAATGGCTGAAGCGCTGCGTGGAGGCCCACCGCCGCTCCGATCAGGCTTTGTTTGGCATTGTGCAGGGGGGGGTTTATCCCGAATTGCGGCGGTTGGCGGCGCAACAGGTGACGGAATATGACCTACCCGGCTATGCCATCGGCGGCGTCAGCGTAGGAGAGCCGGTGGAGCTAATGCACGCGGTGGTGCGACAAACAGCCCCCCTCTTGCCAGCCGATCGCCCCCGTTATCTCATGGGGGTGGGCACCTATCGGGAAATGGCCTTGGCAATCGCCGCGGGGGTGGATTTGTTTGACTGTGTGATTCCTACCCGCTTGGCGCGGCATGGGGCGGTGTTGGTGCAAGGCGAGCGGTGGAATTTGAAAAATCGGGCGTTTCAGCGGGACGAACGGCCTTTGGATGCCACCTGTCCTTGCTATACCTGTCAACATTTCAGCCGCGCCTATTTGCGCCATCTGTTTCGGGCGCGAGAATTGCTGGGTTACACCCTGCTTTCGATTCACAATGTGACGGAATTGATGCGTTTTACCTTGGGTTTGCGGCAGGCGATTCTCGACGGTACGTTTGCCGAACGGGTGGCAGTTTACCAAACGCCAGCGGACGGTTCTCCGGTAGGTGCGCCCGTCGCCTAGGGCGGTACAATGGTCGCACAGGGAGGCAAAACTTGGCATCTTTGGGGTGGTGGGTGACCCATGCAGTATTTGGTGGCGGTGTTGGCGGATCGGTTGCAGGCGGAGGCGGCCTATTCGGCGTTGGAGGCGGCAGGGTTTCCTTTGGAAGCGGTGGCCTTGGTGGGACGGGGCTACCGGGATGTGCAGAGTTACCCCTGGCTCCAGGGGGGCTGGCGACCGAGTTTTTTGACCTATTGGCTGGTGCCGTTTGGGTTTGTCAGTGGGGTGGCGTTTAGTCTGCTGACGGGCTTGGAGACGTTTACCGCTTGGGCGGGGGTGTGGGGCAACCACCTGCTGGGAGGGCTGCTGGGGGCGCTGGCGGGTGGGCTGGGCAGTCTGCTGGTCGGGGGGGGGTTGGGACAGTTGGCACAGTGGGGGCTGCCGAATTATGCCCAGGTGGTGAATCAGGGAAAGTACCTGTTGGTGGTGCAGGGAACGGGTTTGGTGAACCGGGCGCGGGGGATTGTGTTGCGGTTTCAACCCCAGTCCCTCAACGTGGTCGAAACCCGATGATCTGGCTACGCCAAGGGTTTTGGGCGGTCAGTGGGCTGATGTTGTTGGTGATGGGTACGTTTGTCGGGGTGTACGTGGTAAGTCCCCCCTGGCAGTGGCCGACGCTGGGGGTGTGGCTGTGGCCGGTGGTGAGCAGTTGGCAGGTGGGGGCGATGCTGCTGACGGCCTGTTTGGGGGGGAAACAGGCGGCAACGGTGGCGGTGATTGCCTATCTCACCCTGGGGTTGACGGGCTGGCCGGTGTTTACCTGGGCGGGGGGCTGGCAATATCTGCGGGAGCCGGGGCTGGGGTATCTGCTGGGGCTAGGGGTGGGGGCGTGGGTGTGTGGGGAGGTGGCGTTTCGCTGGCCGCTGACGCTGGAGCATCTGGCGCTGGCAGGGGCGCTGGGTCTGCTGGGGGTGCATGTGGTGGGCTGGGTGGGGCTGGCAATCCATTACCCCAACTGGTCGGAATGGTGGCACTGGGTGGCGCATTACACGCTGACGCCCTTGCAGGGACAGGGATTGGCGCTGTGTGGGGTGGTGGTGCTGGCCTACGTGGCGCGCCGGCTGGGGGTCGCCGTGCGGTGGTGAAACATGGGTGGTTTTGGCTGGCCGCCGGGGTGGGGCTTTTGCTGGATCAACTGAGTAAGCATTGGGTGGTCGGCCACATGGGGTTGGGGGAGTCCTGGCCGCTGTGGTCAGGGGTGCTCCATCTCACCTACGTCCTCAACACGGGCGCTGCCTTTAGCTTGTTTCTCCAGGGGACGGTCTGGTTGCGTTGGCTGTCGGTGCTGGTGGGGTTGGGGTTGATGACCCTGGCGGTGGTGGCTCGCCTGTCGCTATGGGAACAGTGGGGCTATGGCCTGATCTTGGCTGGCACGCTCGGCAATGGCATAGACCGCTTTCGCCTGGGAGCCGTCATTGATTTTCTCGACCTGCGCTGGCTAGGGTTTCCCATTTTTAACCTGGCGGATGTGTGGATCAATCTGGGGCTGGTGTGTCTGTTCTGGCAATACCTGCATACCCGCCCACGCCCCAACCCTTGAGCGGGGAACCGGGCACTAGGTAGAAATTACTGGTACGGTTGGGCGATTGTCATCTGCGCCACCAAAGGGTGGTGAGCACAATAATTCCTCTAAAACTGTATCTTTTGCCTTGATCCCCATCTGGTTTATCTGGCTGGTGTGGGGGGATTCTTTAGATTTTTCACAGAATCTCGAAAAAAAGATTAAGAGATGCCCTGGCTGGGGATCAAGGCAATATCATCGAAACAGGTCAGAAATTCATTTATTAAAGGTTGTATCCCATGTCGTTCCCCATCACGGATTTATCGGCTTCTGCCTGTCGTTATTGCCGCCATTATCGGCCTGAGGGGCGGCGGGGGGGTCATTGTGACCTGCTGGGTGCGGATGTGCAGGGGGATTGGGCGGCGTGTCATTTGGCGGTGCCGCCGTTTGCCCCCTCGTGGGAGCGGATGGAGGGGTTAGGGACGCCGTTGGCGCCAGCGGCTGTGTTGGGTGCGGTGGCGGTCAAACCCCATTGGCAGATGGATTTAGAAAGGGTGGTGGTTATCGAGGGTTAGGGTTTGGGAAAGACGGGGAGATGGATGGTGGCTTTTTTGGGGCTGGCGGGGGGGTCCACCGGCTGGGGGTTGGGGGTGGCAGACCAGGGAGGAATGGGCTGTTGGTAGAGGCGGGCCTGCTGTTGCCAGTCGGTGCCGGGGGCGTAGTGGTGTAGCAGTTGCCGCAGGTGGAGATTTTCTTGCTGCTGGCGGTAGTAGCGGGCTTCGAGTTCTTGCCGTTGCTCCTGTTCCTGGAGAAGGGCGGCTTCCTGCTCCTGGAGTCGTTGTTGGTGCCAGGATTGCTGTTGCTGGAGTTGTTGTACCTGTTGCTGGGCTTGCTGGAGTTGGGCGGCCAGGGTTTCAATCAAACGCTGCTGTTCGTTGGCTGTCTGTTGGCACAGGCGGAGTTCCTGGAGGAGGCATTCGATTTGGGCGCGCAGGGTCGCTAGTTCTGCCGGGACATCGCCTGTAGAGGGGGCTAGGTCGTTCGGGTTAACGCTAGGGCTGGGCAAAGACGGTTCGGGTTTGCCGGACATAGCCTTTTATGGGTAGGTGATGATTTTATTTTTTATTTTTATATCCTACTTTATTTTTTATGTTTTTATCTTGGGGACTGGTTGTTGCCTACAGGAGGCGGCGTAAGTTCTTCCCAAAGAGGGTTTTTGGCGGGCATTTTGCCCTAGGGTTTCCTGGCGGTCGCCTGGGGTGCCGTTTAGGAAACCAGGGGAATATCCGGCTGGGGAATGGCCTGGATCAGCTTTTGGGTGTAGGGATGTTGGGGTTGGTGATAAATGGCGTCGGCGGGGCCAATTTCGACGATCTGACCCTGGTGCATGACCATAATGCGGTCGCTCATAAAATGGACCACGCTCAGGTCGTGGGAAATAAACAGATAGGTGAGTTGGAATTCGCGTTGGAGTTGTTTGAGGAGGTTGAGGACCTGGGCCTGCACGGAAATATCGAGGGCGGAGACGGCTTCGTCGCAGATCAGGAAATCGGGGTGGGTGACCAGGGCGCGGGCGATGGCCAACCGCTGGCGTTGTCCTCCGGAAAATTGGTGGGGATAGCGGGGTAAGGCGTCGGCATCCAGCCCCACCCGTTCGAGCATGGTGACGACCTGCGCCAGGGCCAACCGGCGGGATTGGCGGGGAAAGTGAATCCTCAGGGGTTCCAAAAGGGCGGCCTCGACGGTCATGCGGGGGTTGAACGAACCGAGGGGGTCTTGAAAAATTAACTGCATCCGCCGCCGCAGGGGACGCAATTGGGCTGCCGAATGGTGGGTAATGTCCTGGCCGTCAAAGGTGACCCGCCCCCGTTGGCAGGGAATCAGCCGCAACAGGGCGCGGGCGAGGGTACTTTTGCCGCAGCCGGATTCGCCGACCAGTCCGAGGGTTTCTCCCCGGTGGATGTGGAAGGAAACGCCCTGGACGGCCAACTGGTCGGGACGCTGGCGGGGATACCCCACCCACACGTCTTCGGCCTGTAGGAGAACCGGTTGCTGCTGGAGTTGGCTGAGGTGGGCGGCAACCGCGGCGGGCGTGCGGACCGGGGGTGGAGGGCGCTGCGTCAGAAAATCCGCCAGCGTCGGCAAGAATTCCAGCCGTTGCCGGGCGTTGGGACGGCAGGCTAGGAGTCCCCGGGTGTAGGGGTGCTGGGGCTGCTGAAACAGGTCGGTGGTGCGTCCGGCTTCGACAACGGCGCCCTGATACATAACCAACACCCGGTCGGCCAACTCCCCCACCACCGCCAGGTCGTGGCTAATCACAATGGCAGCCATCTGCCGGTGCTGGCACAGCCGTTTCATCAGGGTCAAAATTTCCGCCTGAATCGTCACATCAAGGGCAGTGGTGGGTTCGTCCGCCAGCAACAGCCAGGGGTCACCCGCCAAGGCCATCGCCAACATCCACCGCTGCAGTTGGCCCCCCGAAAACTGGTGCGGGTAGCGGCGCAACAGACTCTCGACCAGGGGGGCAGGGGCATCCGGCGGCAGCAGTTGCACTTCCTGGAGCAATTGCACCTGGCGTTGGCGTACCTGGGCCGGGGTCAGCGCTCGGTGGGCGCGACAGGCTTCGGCCAATTGCCACCCGCAGGTGTACACCGGATTCCAGGAACTGGCGGGTTCCTGAAAGACCATCCCCATCGCCCGCCCCCGATACTGTGGCCAGGAACGGGCCGTGAGGGTGCGTAAATCCACCGGCGGCTGATCCGGCGGCGACCACCACAACCGCGTCGCTCGTACTTCACCTGGGGGGGGCACCAACCCAATCAACGCCAAAGCCGTCAAGGATTTCCCTGCCCCCGACTCCCCCACCAGGCCCAAAATTTCCCCTGGCGCCAGGGTAAAGGACACGCCCCGCACCGGCGTATGGGTAGGGAAACACACCTCAAGGTTTTCGACTTGGAGCAAAGGCGGCATGGGCGACGGCGGTTCATTCACCCCTAAATTAACGCATAATTAGAGGCAAACCCGGACGTGTCGGTATGGACAGCAACGCCACCTTGTCTTTGGCACCCCCAACCCCCAGCGAGGGATTGCCCCGCATCGGTCGTTTGCAGGTGTACACCGCCCCCCAACGCACCTTTTTTGCCGAGGTGATGGCCCTGGCCATGCGGACTGCCGGACATGGACAGCGGGTGTTGATTGTGCAATTGCTCAAGGGTGGGATTGGCCAAGGGCTAGAACATCCCATGAAACTCGTGCAACATCTGGAGTGGATTCGCTGTCCGATTCCCCGCTGTATTGACACGCCGGATGTGCAGGAAGAAGAAGCCCAGGCGGTGCAACAGTTGTGGCAGGCCACCCAACAGTTGGTGCTGAGCGGTCGCTATCACTTGGTGGTGCTGGATGAACTGATCTTGGCCGTGCATCTGGGTTTGATTGGCCTGATTGAGGTGGTGAGTTTTCTACACCAACGCCCGCCCAACCTGGATTTAATCATCACGGGCACCACGCTCCCGCCAGAAATTTTAGCCCTCGCCGACCAGGTGACCGAAGTACGCCGTCCCTGCCTGGCCTAAAAAAACCAGCCGTAGCTGTGCAGCCCTTGGCCCAACAGATTCACTCCCAAATAGCACACCCACACCACCCCAAAGCCCACCGTTGCGAGGATGGCCGGTCGCCGCCCCTGCCAATTGCGGGTTATGCGGGCGTGGAGATAGGCCGCAAACACCAACCAGGTAATCAACGCCCAGGTCTCTTTGGGGTCCCAACTCCAGTAGGAACCCCAGGCCTCATTCGCCCAGACGCCCCCGGAAATGATCCCCACCGTCAGCAGGGGAAACCCCAGGCCAATGACCCGATAGCTGAGATTGTCCAGGGTCTCTGCCAGGGTCAAACGCTCCGGGGTCAACACCGCCGTTTTGCCCGCCCTGTCTGCCGCAGCCTCCCACGTTAACGATGGCGTCACGGGCTGGCTGCGATAGGCGCCCGTCCCCACCGAACTGCCCCGCAACGTCACCGGCTGTCCGCGCGTGACCACCAAAAAGGCGATGGACAAAAGCGAACCCACCAACAGGGCCGCATAGCCGAGCATCATCACCGACACGTGCATCATCAACCAATTCGATTTCAGCGCTGGCACCAAAGGCGCCGAATGCTGCATCTCCGGCGGCAACGACAGGGCAGCAAAGGCCATGACCCCCAACGCCAGCGGAGCCGTCACCGCACCTACCCAAGCACTGCGGCTACACCGTTCCACCCACCAGTGCACCGCCGTAATTCCCCAGGCCAAAAAGCACAAAGACTCATACAAATTACTCAGCGGGAAATAGCCCCCTTCCAGCCAGCGCGCCAGCAACAACGCGGCAATCGTGCCATTGGCCAGCCCCATCCCCAGCCTGCCCCAAGCGGCCACCTCAGCGGCAAACGCCAAATTCCCCCAATACACCAACGTTGTGACCAGCAACAGGACAAAGGCCGTATTGTCTAAGACATTTTCCAAAGCCACCAAATCCACGACCACCCACCTGCGTCACGCACAACACATCTATTATGGCAGGATGGGGACGCCCCCAAGCCCAGGTGGGCCTCGGATGGGAAAAACTGCCGCACATGACCCCAGACCTGCTCGGCACGACTGCCACAGGTTGGCTCAACGGCACCAACGGCAGACCATTCGGAAACTCCGTGGCAATACCAAGCTCGTCGCACCTGCCCACCGGTCCCTAAAATGCAAAATAATCCCAAATAACACCACCCCCGCGGCCAACATGTTGGACTTTAACAAATTAGCAGCCCAACTCCCCGCCCTGAGTCGCTATTTGACCCAGGAAGCCCTAGCCAACCGCCAACGGTTACAGGTGGCGCAAGAACTGTTTTGCCAAGCCAGCCAGCAGCAAGCAGCTTGGTTGGAACGCATCGCCGCTGCCGGGGCCGGGTTGGGTTTGACCCCCGCCGTCCCCCTAGAACCACTCTCTACCCGCGTCGCCATTCCACCTGCGCCCCCCATCCACACCGTTTTGGCCACCGATGGTTCCCAAATTGCCCCCAGCCACCACGAGGCAGTGTACTGCTATTTGATTAACATTGGCTATGTGCTTTTGCATTACGGTTCTGGTCGTTTACCTCGTCTAGACAGCATTCCTGAAGTGTTTTATCAAGCCGAGGATTTGTACCAATGTCGGCAATGGGGGATACGCACGGAAGAATGGCTAGGGCATCGGCGCACCCAGTTGGAGGCAAGCATTCTGGCCGAATTGGCGGCGGATTGGCGCGCCCAGGAGCCGTCGGAACCCGCCGTTGCCCTGCTGGATGGCTCCCTGACCTATTGGTTTTTGGAGGGATTGCCCGCACCGGCGCGCACCGTGATTTTGCAGCCCATATGCGAGGCATGGCAGGTCTGCCAGCGGTTGCGCGTCCCCCTCATGAGCTACCTGAGTGCGGGGCGGTCCCTGGAGGTGATGAATTTTCTGCGCTTGGGGCTGTGTCCCCATCCGGTGCCCGACTGCCAAAGCCACTGCGACGGCCACACCGAAGGGGCGCCCTGCGATAAGCTAAAACCCCTGCGCGATACCACCTTGATGCAAACCTGGCTAGAGCCAGGGCAACGGGGAGCGCTCTGGCAGAGTACTACCCGAATCCTGGAACATTACGGGGAACAGCAAATCGCATTTTGCTATGTCAATGTCGGTACAGAAATTGCCCGGGTGGAGTTTCCCATGTGGGTTGCCCAGGATCAGGAATTGTTGCAGCAGGGGTTGAGTTTACTTTTGGCGCAGGTGAACAAGGGTTATGGGTATCCGGTGGCGTTGGCAGAAGCCCACCATCAGGCGGTGGTGCGCGCGGGGGATCGGGCGCGATTTTTTTGGCTCATCGAGGAGGAATTACAGCGCAGTGGGTTGGGGCAGCTCCTGCCTTCTGCCAAAGAAAGCCGCAAGCGGGAAAGTCTGGCCTAGCATTTTGCGGTGATTGCTTGGGGGATTGGGTAAAGGTCATGGGTTTGTCAGGAAAGTCAACAATAAAAGCCGGGAATAAAACCCAGCCCTTTTGCTGATGGGGATTTAGCAGCCCTCCGGCCCGCAGAAACTCTGTCCGTATAGCACCTCAGCATCCGAGATGTAAATCATACCGGCGTAATTCAGGAAAAAGTTGAGGCCAATTTCATCGGCAATTCTCTCGGCCATCTCCCGATCCGGCGTCAGCACCTCAAATTTGACGTTCCCATGTGTGTCGGAAACGTTGGGTTTTCCTGTGGAACGGACGTTGCGACTGCCCTTCCCGCCCGTTTCCATAACCGTGTAACCACTGGCCCCAGATGCCTCAATGATTTGGGCAATTTTTTTCAGCAGAATTTTTTCGGTGATGATGACGAGTTTTTTCGCTGGCTTCGCCATGCCAATTACCTCCTTAATGACCTCCTGAAAAGATGCTGACCCCAGATTAGCTTGCGCCGGCCCCAAATAACCGAATCAGCCCCAGAAAAAACGGAATGCACAAACTGATGGCGACCGGTGTGCCAATGGCCGTAGAAGCCCCGATGTAGGCCGAGGGATTGGCCGAGGGAATCCCAGCCCGTAGCGTCGGTGGCCCCGAAATATCCGAACTGGAAGCCGCAATGACCGCCAGCACCATGACCCCACCCAGGCTAAAACCCGTAAGGTAGTGGGCAACCATACCCAGGGCAAAGGCAATCAAACCATGGACGAACGGCGCGATAACACTATAGACCACATACCACTGGGCCACCTTGCGCAACTCCCCGACCCGTGACCAGGCCTCCATGCCCATCACCAACATCAGGATGGACAGCAGCCCCCGAAACAGAGGCTCGTAGAAACTCTTGTACACACTTTCCGGCTGGGCAAACAAACCCAGGGCAATGCCCAACAGCATGGACGACAGGGCAGGCCCCTGGAGACTCTCTTTGATAATCGGCCAGATGCGAATCTGCTGGCTGACAGCCGGGGTGCTGAAATATTCCCGCCGCGGGCCGGGATAGTCACCTGCCACAACCGGTTCCTTGCGGAAGTACTCCTCCGAGGCAGCCTGCCGTCTCTTTTGGCTCAGGTAAACATTCGCAACCACAATGGCGGTGACCAAGGCCGGAATATCCATAAACGGATAGAGTGCACCTGCCCAAGCCTCAAAGGAAATGTTCTGTTCCTCCAGGGTCGTCAAGGCAGCAGCCATCGTCGAGCCACTCACAGCGCCAAACAGTCCCCCTGTCGCCACCGCATCCACCACTTTGACGCGCGGCAATCTGGCCAATGTAAAACGGGCAATAAACACAATCAAAATGCCCAAGGCCATAGAAAAAATCACAGGCAACACCATCTCTGTGAGATTGGCATTGCGAATGGCCATCCCACCCGTCAGACCAATTTTCATCAGCAACATGAAGATAATGATCTGGCAAATTGCTTCAGGAATGACCAACTGGCTGCCGAGGGCAGCAACCACCAGGCCACCGATTAAAAAACTGAGGGTTGGGGACTGTAACTGCTTGATAAATCCTGTGAAAAGTGGGGCCAAAAAATCCACGCCTAACCTCCCTATCGTTTCCACAAACAATGCACTGGTCAAGAAAATCCAAAGCCTCCCCGGCCAGGCAATGGTGCAGGGCCGCAAAACAATCCGGCAATTGTTTTTGCTCCCGGTTCCAGCACCACGGCCAACATTGACACCTGGGAATTTGCTCAAGGGATAAACTTATCCACCAAGTCGTCGCACCCTTAGCAAAAAGCTAATTTCTAGAGGTCATAAATGCGACATTCGGGAGCTTCAGGGTACATCAAGCAGTACCGCTGAAAATTGGTCAGACGAGGGGCCTGCTGCTGGCTTTGCGCCTTTTCCAATTCGGCGACCATCTCCCAAGCCAGGGCAATTTCCACATGACCCGCCGCATACATCATCGTCACCCGCCGGGCATGTTCGCGAGCTGCCCGCAGACGGTTTTCCAGAGAATTAACACGGCGGCTATGCTCCTGCTGTGCATCAACATTAACCTCAAAAGTAGTGAAAACTTGCGACATCGTAGTGTCCCTCTTGGGTATGGTTGAACTGTTTTCAGAGTAAACAGAATTTTTCTAAATATCAAGTTATTTGTCATTAGAGTTACTTCTGCATCTTATGAGCCAACTAAATCAATAAACTTCAATTTTTTCCATAAGCATTCCTGTAGTAACCCATTAAATTTAGTTACTCTAGCTCGCGGGGGTGTGGGGGTGGATAAGCCCCGCACGGTACCGGGATACAGCCACCCCCACGTGGTAGGATAGGGTTGGCCATACAAAATGGCGTTGCCGGAATCTGGTATGGCTACGTGGTGGGACATGTCTGCAATACGCAGAGGGTTCTTGCGGAAGCTCCCCGTTGAAGCGTATTGAAGCCCGCTCTCTGTCCGTAGGACGTTAGCAAAGCGTGGCGGAGCCATGAGACGGGAGCATGTCACTCATCAAACTTTGCCATGCACCCAACCCATCCCCGGCCAAGGGTGTTTGCGAACCTGCGGCTGCTGAGCTGGGGCATGTGGGGCTGATTGATACAGCCGTATCCAGGCCACCTCCCAAACCAACTGGGGCTGTACATAGTGCAGCAGGGCGTAGCGGGCATCCTCCCAAATCTGTACCCATTCCCGTCGGCGGTAGCGTTCCCAGTACCACCATTGCAGATAGTCGGTCAACCAGAGTTGGGTCGCCGGTTCCAGGGTGTGGGTGAGGCGGTGGGCAAGTTCCAGGGCGTGGGCGAGGGAAGGGGGAAACTCCCGGAGCAGAGGGAGCAATTCGGGGGGCAGGGCTTGCCAATGGTGCCAATGCGCGATGGCCGCGCCAGGAGAACCGCAGGCGAGGGTGAGCAATTCGGGCTGTTCGGCAAGGGCAGCATACCCCTGTTGGTGCAACACGGCGCGCAAATGCTCCGGCGCGAGGGGGCGAAAGGGGATGACCTGACAACGGGAACGAATGGTGGGCAACAATGCCTCTGGACGGTCGGCCAGGAGAATGATGCGGCTGTGTCCCGGTTCTTCTAAGGTTTTGAGCAGAGCATCCTGCGCCGCTTCTTGCAAACATTGGGCGGATTCGACGACCACGAGGGAACGGTCGCTTTGCCAGGGGGTGCGTCCCACAAACTGGGTAATTTCCCGCACCTGGTCCAGGCGAATTTGGGGGGGGACGACCCGCTGCGTCTCCTGGGGTTTTGTTTCCGGCGCCACCCACAACAAATCGGGATGGTCGTGGCTTTTGCCCAATAGGGCCTGGGCCAAACAGCGCGCTGCTAAGGCTTTTCCCACCCCTGCTGGCCCCTGGAATAGATAGGCCGTTGCCAACCGCTGCTGCGCCACTGCCTGGGCCAACAACATCACGGCCAAGGGTTGCCCCTGCACCGGCGCCCAAACATTCATGCTTGCGACCCATTCACGCCCACAATAAAGGATAATGGAAATAATGAGGATAAACCGGCACGCGGCGGGGTGACGATGACGACCAAAATTTCTTTTGCCCCTACAGAGGAGGAATACCGACGGCTCTGTGACCTGAAGGCCGAATTGGGAGGGTCCTGGAATGAAGTGCTTACTTTTTTACTGAAGAAATTGGATGACCCTACGGCTCAGCCAGTTCACAGCGGTTTGGCGGCGCTGGCGGCGGAATTGCATTTGCCCCCTGCCCAGGTGATTGACCTGCTGGTATCTAGTTATCGTCAATCCCAAGCCCAAATGGGTGCGGCCAACGCCTCTGGGTTTTCCCTGGATGCTTTGGAATTAAGCCCGGAAGACCGGGCGGCGGTGGAAAAGTTGATGTTTAATTCGGGTAAGTCGCTGCTGGATTTGGTCAAGTATGGGTTAATGTTGCAAATTCACCCGGAGGAGGCCCCTTCGCCCCACGTCTTGAGTGTTGAGCAAGCCTTTGAAATGTTGACGGGGTTTAACGACCAAGCCACGGACATTAACCAAAAAATTTACATTGATATTGCGGTGCTGGAACTGCAAGCCCAATGTGACCGGCGCACGGCGCAAGATTGGTATGTGGCGAATTTGGACCGGATCAAAGCCCACCACCAAAAACACGGCCTGTCGGAGGTGAACAACCGCCTGCGGATGCGCGCTTTGGGGCACGGGTTTCGCGGGGTGGAACGGGTCAATGGGGTTTATCGGGAACGGCAGCCTTAGGGGCCAAGATGGGGAAAAAAGCCCTGTTGAGTGTCAGTGATAAAACCGGGTTGGTGGACTTGGCCCAGGCATTGGTACACACCTGGGGGTTTGAACTGCTCAGTAGTGGGGGCACGGCCAAGGTGTTGCAGGCGGCGGGGCTGCCCGTGACCCAGGTGGCGGATTACACCGGGTCGCCGGAGCTGTTGGGGGGACGGGTCAAAACCCTACATCCGAAAATTCATGGGGGCATTTTGGCCCGCCGGGATGTGCCAGCGGATGTGGCGGATATGGCGGCCTGGGGTATAGACGCCATTGATTTGGTGGTGGTGAATCTCTATCCGTTTGCGGCGACGGTGCAAAATCCGGCCACGACGAGGCCGGAAGCCCTAGAACAGATTGACATTGGGGGACCGGCGTTGTTGCGGGCGGCGGCGAAAAACCATGCCTTTGTCACGGTTTTGTGTCACCCGGAACAGTACCCGGAATATCTGGCGGAATTGGCGGCGCATCAGGGGCAAACCCGTCTGGAATTTCGCCAAGCCTGTGCGGCCCGGGCCTTTGCCCATACCAGCCAGTACGACCAGGAGATTGCCGCTTATTTGCAGCCCCAGGGGACAGGCTGGCCGTCCCAGTGGCATTGGTCCGGGACCTTGGTGCAGGCCCTACGCTACGGGGAAAATCCCCACCAACAGGCGGCCTGGTACCGCACAGGGACGCTGCCGACGGGCTGGGGGACGGCGCAGGTGCTCCAGGGAAAGGAGTTGAGTTTTAATAATTTGGTGGATTTGGAGGCTGCCCGGCGGTTGATTGCCGCTTTTCCACCCAGCCAACCGACGGTGGCGATTCTCAAACACACCAATCCCTGCGGCGTGGCCTGGGGGGCGGATTTGGCGACGGCGTACCAACGGGCGTTGGCAGCGGACCCGGTGTCGGCATTTGGGGGCATTGTGGCGGCAAATCAACCCCTGGACGCGGCGACGGCTACGGCCATGACGGAGGTGTTTTTGGAATGTATTGTGGTGCCGGGCTGTAGTCCAGAGGCGCAGGCGGTGCTGCAGCGCAAACCCAAGGTGCGGGTGGTGGTGCTGCCGGATTGGCAAGCGATGCCGTCGGTGGAGGTGCGCGTCATCAGCGGCGGCTTTTTGGTGCAGACTCCCGATACGGCCCCGGCCCAACCGGAGCAGTGGCAGGTGGTGACCACTCGCCCCCCCACGCCCGCGGAACAGGCGGATTTGCTGCTGGCTTGGCAGGTGGTCAAGGCGGTGAAATCGAATGGGATTGTGGTGGCCAAGGGGGGGGTCACCGTGGGAATTGGGGCAGGGCAGCCCAATCGGGTGGGGGCGGTGCGGTTGGCGTTGGCGCAGGCAGGGGAGCAGGCGCGCGGGGCGGTGTTGGCCAGCGATGGGTTTTTCCCCTTTGCGGATTCGGTGGTGGCGGCGGCAGCAGCGGGGATTACGGCGATTGTGCAGCCGGGGGGGAGTCTGCGGGATGCGGAGTCAATCCAGGCGGCTAATGCAGAGGGTCTGGCGATGCTGTTTACCGGGGTGCGGCATTTTTACCACTAGGGAACCGGGCATGGGGCGTTTGCCACCGGGGTTGCTCGTCTCGTGCCAGGGGGAACCGGGAGCTTGTTTGCCGGGGTGGAATTGAGCCGGGATTTGCCCAGGCGCGGTTTAGGGGGCGGTGCTGTGGGGTGGAGACGATTCGCTGCGCTACCCGGACGGTGGGGTGTTGATGACGATGGCCCAAGCGCAGGCATTTGCGGCCATGGCCACCCGAAGGCCCGGATTGCGACGCAACCGTCAGGGTGCCCATTCTGGCCGAAGGACGCATGCGCACCCCGGCCCCAGCGGCAGGCACCTGGGGGGTGGTGTCGGGTTCGGCAATGACCTGCCCGGTGGACAGTACCTGCTGGTTTGTGCTCATCCTGCGGCATGCCAATACCCGGTCAGGTCGTACCCCAACTGGTACATCATGGCGCGCAACAGGGGCAGGCTCAACCCAATCACATTGCTGGGACAGCCGTGGATGCGCTCCACCCAAAGACCCCCTTTGCCCTCTAGGGCAAACGCCCCCGCGCATTGCAAGGGTTCGCCCGTGCGGACATAGGTCTGGATTTGTGCCGGGGTGAGGGCGGCAAACACCACTTCCGTCGTGGCGACCTGGGTGAGGGTGGTGCCCGTGGCCAAATCAATCAGGGTATGGCCGGTGTGCAGGTGGCCTACCTGACCGCTGAGTTGTTGTAGTTGGGCGATGGCGGCAGCGGCATCCGGGGGTTTGCCGTACACCCTATCCCCCAACGCCAGCAGGGAATCACACCCCAGCACCACCCCCGGCGGAGACCATTGCGCGGCTACTTTCGTCGCTTTCGCCTCTGCCAAGGTCGCCACCAGGGTCAGCGGGTCGGGGGCACTTATCTGCCGTTCGTCGAGGCCACTGGGACAGACCAAGGGTTCCACACCGATCTGCCGCAGCAGTTGCCGGCGCGCCGGGGAAGCAGAAGCCAAGATCAAAGGCGGCGGGTCAACCATCGAGGGCTTGGGCAAGGAGAGCGGGCAAACGGCGATAGAGTTTACCGGTACGACGTTCGAGGGGCGCCAGGGCCACCGTGGCGGTACAAACCCGTTCCCCTTGGCGGCTGAGTTCGTAATCCCACACCAGTCGCACGCCTTGCCGGGGACGCGGGCGGGCTTTCACCAGAATTTCTTCCCCCAAAAACACCGGTTTGTAATAGCGGATGGCCAATTCCACCACCGGCAAATCGCAACCGGCAGCCACCAAATCGCGAAAATTCACCCCGCGGGCCTGTAACCAAGCCACCCGCGCCTGTTCCAACCAGTACAGATAGCGCCCGTGCCAGACCACCCCCGCATAGTCCGTGTCCTGAGGATACACCTGCACCGGATAAACAAACCACGTCTCGGTCATCCTGCCCCCACCCGTACCAGTATGTGGGACGTGCCTGTCGGTTTGGGGCGATAGCGCTCCAATACCAAACTCACCAACCCCCAGGTGGCCACCGCCGCTGCCAGAACCAAAAGCATTCCCAGCAAAATCATCAGCCCCGAATAATTGGCCTGCCGTTTGGCCGTAATCATCGCCGGTGACGCCGTCGTTGGCGCCGTGACCTGGGTGGCATTCGGGTCATCGCTGGTGGTCAAGGTCACGGTAATCCGGTGATTGCCCAGACGAATCACATCCTGGTCGTGCAACACCCGGCTGGTCTGGTGGATGGTTTCCCCGTTTAACCCCGTCCCGTTGGCGCTGCGGTCGGTGAGAATAACTTGGCCGCCACTACTGCTAATCAAGGCGTGGTAACGAGAAACCTGCCGGTCCTGTAACACCACCCGCTGCACCGGTCGCCCCCCCAACCGACTGGGCATCTGATCAAGCTCTCGGCCCAAGGCCACAGGCGGTACATAACTGTGTTGAATGGCGGCGCCCGTCGCCGGATCATTCCAACTCAACTGCACCCAAATTTCCTCATCCATCACGGCCACCCCCTTGGCTCCCATGATAAACCCCTTTCGCCGTCTGTGGGTGGGACGTTCCTGAACCATCCCCTAACCATACTTTCACATAGCAATTTTAGATGAAATAGATTAAGTAAAATAATTTGCACAATTTGAAAACGACGCCAAACGCCACATTACGCCACATTTACTGAGCCGCTGGCCAAATCAAGACCAACCCCTGTAACTCCTGGGCAAACAAACATTTTCCGCAAACCCAAGTTGCTTTGCATCAAGCGAAAACTCTTTTTTGTACCTCAACTTTGGGCCTCGCCGGCGTCCTGGGAGTTTCCCCTAGTCACCGTTTTGATGTAATGCTGAGACCCAAGGGGGTGGTTGCGGGCCAGAGCCACAGGGTTAATCCAATTGGTGACCGGTCAATTCCACAAACACATCTTCCAGATTGGAAGGGCGCACCAGTAAACCCGTTTTGTCCTCAAACTGGTCCAAGTAGGCATTGGCGGCGGCCAAAGTCGGGAAAAACTTGTGTTCCCAGCGGTCGCCCATCTGCTTGACCACCAACCCTTCCCCCAGCCGTTGGCGCAACTCCGAGACCGTCCCTTGGGCAATCAATTTCCCCCCGTCAATGATCCCCACCCGCTGGCAGAGCGATTCCACCTCTTCCATGTAGTGACTGGTCAGCACAATGGTCATGCCTTCCTGGTTCAACTGCCGGATGATCGCCCACAGCTTGCGGCGCGTCTGCGGGTCCAAGCCGACGGTGGGTTCATCCAGAAAGAGAATTTGCGGTTGGTGCAACAGGGCACGGGCAATCTGCAACCGCCGTTTCATGCCACCAGAGAGAATTTTGGCCCGCTCATCCCGCCGGTCGCTCAGTTCCACATATTCCAACCAATGGTTGATGCGCCGTTGCCGCTCCGCCCGGGGAATATGGTGCAAGCGGCCATGAAACTCCATATTCTCCCAGACGGTCAAATCACCGTCTACGCTCACCTGTTGCAGGACCACCCCAATGCGACGACGCACCGCCAACGGATATTTGACCACATTGCACCCGGCGACCCAAATATCCCCCTCGCTGGGCCGGGTCAGGGTCGTGATCATGCGAATCGTCGTGGATTTGCCTGCGCCATTGGGCCCCAATAACCCAAACACTTCCCCCTGCTCAATCGCCAGAGTAAGGTCCTGCACCACCGCTTTGCGGTTATAGACCTTGTACACCCCCTGCAAACAGACCGCCGTGTGACAGGTACCACAATCCTTCGTGGGACAGTCGGTGGCAGGGAATACCGGCATTTTTTTCATAGGTTGACGTTGGGTGGGGACGTAAGGGCCTCCGGCACAGGGTCATACCCCCCAGGGCTGAAGGGATGACAGCGCGCCAACCGCCACAGCGCCAACCGCCCCCCCTGGAGAACCCCAAACCGTTCGATGGCCGTGTAGGCGTAGCAGGAACAGGTGGGGTAAAAACGGCAACTGGCCGGTTTGAGCGGCGAAAGCCACCGTTGGTAAACGCGAATGGCTGCCAAGCAGAGGGCTTTCATGGATGGGGGCGTTGCGACTTTTTCACCGGCGCTGCTGGCCGACTAGGGGGCGGTTCCGCAGGCCATGGTTCAGGCGAGAGCTGGTCCCGCCGCAACCAGACCGAACGATACAGGTCACGGGGATAAAATTTTTGCCGCAGACACAAAACCATGTGCCGGGAGGTTTCCTCCGTGTCCAAAATCACCCAAGGCCCCTCCTCCGGCCACTGGTCATCTTTCAAATAAACCGTGCTGCCCGGTACCAACTCTGGTAGGGCAGGGGGGTCCGAGGCATTCGTTGCAGTCATAGGCACATCCAGCTCCAGCATTCAGAACAGTTCCGGTGCCATAGGAGCAGTGATCTTAACCACTATCATACCGCTCCGAAAGACTTACACAACGCCGAGCGAAAGTTGGATTTCGCTCGACTTGTTGCTTCCTTCCTGCTTCAACGATTCATGCCTAGTCGGCGAACCAACCCCGGCAGAGGAATCTCCACAGGCGTGACTTCCCCTGGAGCTCAGGGTAGTTTGATACCATTTCACCAGGTTGAGGGAGGCATTCAAGTCGCGGTCTATCCCCTCTAAA
>NZ_JBRCEP010000101.1:0-5441 GCF_053491055.1 Gloeomargarita sp. | reverse complement strand
TGGCTTTGCCGCTGAAGACATGTTCAGCAATTTTGATACATGCATTTCCGCTTCAAGGTAGGTGGTCTGCTGCAGGTCGTATAGCACGGTCAGTTTTGTCAGAGCTGGAATGGCTTCAATAAAGCCCTTGAATGGCGAGGTCTGCAGCTGTGCCATCACTGCCCTGATACGTTGGCGTATCTCTGGCGAAGTTTCCTTACCAAACTCGATGACCAATGCCGCATCACCGAATGAACATATTTTCATACGCTTACAGGCTCAAGCATTTTTTGCAAAGGCGTAGAAATCAAATGTTTGCATACTTTTCTAATGCAATTTTAGAGCAAATCAATCTTCTCGCTTATATAGTCGTTTCACAGGAAAATGCAACACTTTGAGGCACTGGTCATCACTGTATCCCCTTCCAGGACAGGGTTTTCAGGTAAAGGCGCATGTCGCAAACTTGTTTGAAATGACTATAGATAAAAAATCAACAGAACTTGGTGTTGACCCGTCTGAAATGAATGTGTATTAGACGGCATTAATCTATCCACCCCAAACCTGGTCCTTACATCAAACCGACCAGATGCAATGGCCCCCAACCGACAATCATTTCCACCAACAACGCCAGAAAACCCAGCATCGCCAACCGGCCATTCCACACTTCGGCAGTCGGCGTTAACCCCCATTGCCAGCGTTCTTGCGGGTAGATTTTCACCGGTTTTTGCAGATTGATCACTTGGTTAAGCAGCACCGGGGGGGCAGTACTGGCCTGGATGACAGCTTCGGCCAAATCCTGAATAAATCGGGGATGGGTATTCAGGGCCGGCACACGATGAAAATGAATGATGCCGCTGCGATGGGCCAACTCCCGGTATTCCACGTCAATTTCCTGCAAGGTTTCGATGTGTTCTGAGACAAAACTGATGGGAATCACCAGCAAATCCCGCACGCCCCGCGCCCCCAATTCGGGAATCACATCTTCGGTATAGGGTTGCAGCCATTCCACCGGCCCTACCCGGCTCTGGTAGGCAAGGGTGTAGGCATTCGGGCGGTTTAGCGCCTGCACAATCAAGGCCACACAGCGCTCAATCTGTTCCTGATAGGGGTCGCCGTCTTTGTCCACATAACTGCGGGGCACACCGTGGGCGCTAAACAGGAGATGCACATGTTCCGGCGCAGGCAGCCGATCCAAGGTTTGCCGAATCAAATCCACCATCGCCTCAATATACCCTGGCCGGTGATACCAGTAGGGAATCACGGTATGTTCAATCCGCGCCAAATAGGTCCCCGCCTGCCGCAACCGTTCCAACAACCGCAGACTCGAACCGCTGGTGCTAATCGAATACTGGGGATAAAGCGGCAAAATCACCACCTTGTCCACCCCATCCCGCTCCATCTGGCTCAAGGCTTCCTCCGTAAACGGATGCCAGTAGCGCATCCCAATATAAATCCGCGCCGGATGTCCCAGTTGCTGCAATCGCTGCGCCAGCGCCTGAGCCTGCTGTTCCGTAATCTGCCGAATCGGGGAACCACCGCCAATCTGCCGATAGTTTTCCCGGGAACGCCGGTGCCGCATCGTAGCAATCAACCAGGCCAGGGGCTTTTGCAACCAGGGCAAGGGCAAACGGATAATCTCCGGGTCGGCAAACAGGTTGTACAAAAACGGTCGCACATCCTCCAACCGCTCGGGTCCCCCCAAATTCAATAACAACACCCCCAGGCGCTGGCTCACGACCCCTTCCCCAACCTTGCGAATTTTTACATTTATTTAAGTTTAGCCTAATTTTCCCCGCCTGCCACCAATCGCCAGTACTCCGGGCTTTGGCTCCAGCGGTCGATCTCCTGCGCCCGCAGTACCGGCAAAGGATGGGTCAACGGCAAGGTGCGGGTCGTTTTCAACCAACTCCACCCCCGCTGACTGTAGGCCCGCGCCTGGGCCAGAAACGCCTGCCCGTCCAACTGGGACGCCAACTTTGGGGAACCCCCCGCCAACTTCATCAAAACATTCACCACCACCTGCGGCTCCTGGGCCACCAACAAAGCCGCCCGGTCGCAACTCAACTCCGCACACCGCAACCACTGTAATAACGATGTCCGCAACCCTTGCGCCAACCACAACCCCCAGGTGGGAATCTGCGCCACCCCCAACACCAACAAATTCGCCAGGGTCAGATACACCCCATGCTCGCACTTGACATGCCCCAATTCGTGAGCCATCACCACCTGCAGCTCCGCAGGCGTCAGCAACTCAATCAAACTGGTATGCAAGACAATGAAGGTCTGCGCGCCCCGCACCGCCAGCGTGTAGGCATTGGGTTGGGGGTTTTGGCGGATGTACAAAAGCGGTACTTCCATATCCAAAATTTGGCAGGCTTCTTGCAGTAATTCGTACAGCCAAGGCAGTTGGTTGGGGCCTACCTGCACCCCCGTCGCCATATTTTCCAGGTAAAACCATTCCTGGGCCGCCGTACCCAGCGTCAACCGGATCAACGCATCCAAGCCCGGCACCTGCTGCAACGCCTGGGTGGCTTCCCGGTCCCAAGGATGGCGAAACTGCTCCGCCCGTAACCCCAACAATCGCCGCTTTGCACCCACAATACGCAGCCGTTCAGCCGAGAACGGTGACGATGGCTTCACAAGATAGGGAACATTATACAAATTTTAACGTTCGGCGGTTGGGGGTGGACAACGCCCTTGCAGCCCTGCTAAGCGTAACCATGCCTTGCTGGGGGTCATCAAATGGGGAGATGTCTATGGGTAATTGTCACCCATAAAAACTATTAAAAAAACCATTAAAGATGCGGTAGTGATTTCATCCTTTGGCCGTGACCCCAATCCCTGCCGCCATGTCCTATAAGAGGGGCCTCAAGTCCCTTAAGACTTCTAGCGCTGTCTGATAGCGTTCTGTGTAGAAATAGGCCACCATTTTGTCCAGAATATCGGCCAGGCGAGGGTTGACTTGGGGGGCGTGCTGTCGCCAGCGGGGTAAACCTGTATCCTGATCCAATTCCAATTCCCGCGGGGGCAACCCGGTCAAACACTGAATGGCAATCATGCCTACCGCATAAAGATCACTATTTAGCTGCGGCCGTCCGGCCATTTGTTCGCTGGGCGCATAGCCGCGCGTGCCCACCGCCACAGTGTAATCCGCTGCGGTTTCCCCCGTTTTCGGTCGCATTTGTTTCACAGCCCCAAAATCAATGAGCACCAACCGCTGATCCTTGTCGCGGCGAATGATATTGGCGGGTTTCAAATCCCGGTGAATGACCTTGTGTTCATGGACAAAGGCCAACACTTCCAAAATGCCCCGCAAAACATTTAACGTGTAGGTTTCATCCTTTTTTTGCCCCGGCACCAATTCCTTGTCCAGGGGCGTTCCCTGGATAAATTCCTGCACCAGATAAAACTCGTTATTTTCCTCAAAATAGGCCAACAATTGGGGAATCTGCCGATGCCGCCCCAGAATTTCCAAAATCTCTGCTTCGGTATGAAACAACCGGCGCGCCACTTGCATAAAGTGACTGTCAGAACGGGCAGGTTTCAACTGCTTGACCACACAAGGGGGGCGTCCCGGACGTTGGGTGTCCTGCGCCAAATAGGTGCGGCCAAATCCCCCTTCGCCGAGCACCTTGACCACCTGATAGCGTCCGCCGAGCACCCCCTCCTCCTGGCGGCTGGGTTGGGTCGTCCGCACCCCCAAATTCCCCGCTGCTGTCGCCTGGGTGGATTCCAGCAGGTTTTGCAAAATGGTAATCTGTTCCTCCTGCTGGGCCACCTTCGCGGCCACCAAGCGATGTTGCCGGTCGGTTTCGTAGGCAATGTAGGCTAGCACGCCCATGCCCGTACTCATCAGGCCCAGCACCGGCGGCACCAGGGGAATCCAGCCCCCCCAGGTAAACAACACCACCGCCAGAACGACCCCCGCCCCCACTGCCCCCGTTAACCCCAGGATCAGGTGCAGGGGATGCCGCAACCGCCAAGCAATCACGCCGCCTAGGCCACACCAGAGAAAAATCCACAGGGTTTCTAGTCCCTCTGACCAGTACCAAATCTGCGTCCGCCCGTCGAGGGCACTGCTGATAATCTGGCTGGCAATCTGGCCGTGAATCACCACCCCCGGCATCTTTTGGTCTTCTGGCAACCCGGCGCTGTAAGGGGTATAGAAGTCATCCTTGGCACTGGCCGCCGTCGCTCCCACCAACACGATCCGGTCGCGCACCAACCGGGGGGGTACCTGTTGCGCCAACACCTCCCTCAGCGTCACCTGCGCCACCGCTTTTCGCGCCCCCCGGTAATTCAGGAACACCTGATAGCCCCGGTCGTCCACCCCCCGGTACGGACCCGCATTGGCCGTCAAACGCCGAAATTCCCCTCGCCCTAAGAGAATCGTGCCATCGGCAGCCTGCTGGGGTTGCATCCCCTCTGCTTGCAAAAACCGCAGGGCCAATTGCACCCCCAAGGCATTCGGCGTTGGGCAGGGCGACCGGGGGTCAACCTGCACGCCCAAAAATGCCCGGCGCACCGTTCCTCCCGCATCCACCACAATATCGGCAAACCCCACCCGCTGCGGCGCTTCCCCCCGACTGATTGCCGGTGGCGGCTTGATCCCTGGACCGTTGGCATCCCCCAGTTTGCATACGGCAATTACGTTAGTTTCTCTAGCCAACAGGTCGTTTAACGCCCGACTGCCCGGCTCCTGGGGAATATCCCGATAAAAATCCACCCCAATCACCCGCGGTTTGGCTGCCAACAACAGCCGCAACGCCTCCACCAGGGTTTGGTCCCGCACCGGCCACTGCCCCAGTTTTTGAATATCCTCCTCGGTCACCCCCACCACCAACACCCGTTCGTCCGGGGGTTCTTCCGGTCGCCAGCGCAACATCTGGTCATACAGGGCCAATTCCAGGTGCTGCAAGCCCCCGGCCATGCGTACCCCGGTGAGCACGATGCCCATGACCAATCCCCCCAGCACCGCTGGCCAGCCCAACCAGTCACCGACTTTTTGGACCGGCGGCCATGTCCGCCAACGCTGGAGAAAAGCACGCATCAGAGTCAGGACGCAGAGTAGGTTGGTCGTGCCTAATTACTGCCACTATATTATGGTCGATTATGGTTGTTTCAGGGTGTCCCTGTCGTTCTCCGGAGCTGGCCTGAGCACCACACATTGGCAGTGCCGCCCCCATCGCCCTGGAAACAGCAGTGCCTGTGCAAGTCCCGCCCCGCCTGCCCCAAAAATCACCGGTCGTGCCCACACCTAGTGCGGTGCCACAAACGCCCAAAGGGGATAGGTCAAACCAAAGTTCTGAAAAAGTGCGAAGGCGGGCCGCATGCGGTTGTCCCGGCGGGTACAACACCTCTACCCGTTGCCCTACCCGATAGGCTGACCTGCAAATCGCACCCCTTCCCCATCTGGCAGTTGAAATTCGACAACGGGATAGTAGTGGCAGGTACGGCCCCCC
>NZ_JBRCEP010000100.1:0-27411 GCF_053491055.1 Gloeomargarita sp. | reverse complement strand
AGTTATAGTCATTTCAAACAAGTTTGCGACATGCGCCTTTACCTGAAAACCCTGTCCTGGAAGGGGATACAGTGATGACCAGTGCCTCAAAGTGTTGCATTTTCCTGTGAAACGACTATACTCAACGGGACACCGGAGCAGTATTGGGTCCATTCGTACCGCACAATTTATCAGGAATAAATGCGTCGGGTACTGGCTGGAAAACAACTGTATGCGTTGTGCAAAGACCTAGCAAAAGAATTTGCGTTTGCCCAGAAGCTCAATTCTGCCGCGAGACAAGCGAGCGCCGAGCGGGCAAGGCTACCCTGAATTCAAAAAACACTGCCGTTGTGGGGAATATAAGCAATCCGGCCGGAAGTTATCAGAAAAGATGGAATGTTTACACGTTCACGGATGGGTTTGGCACGGGGAAGTTTGCTTTGTACTGTGATGGCCGGGCAACAGATTCTTAACGGCGACGGCCGGCAGCGAAGGTTGAGATTTGCCCGCCCTATTGCGCCAGTAATTCCATCAGTTCAATCGGTAAGCCATCGTAGTCCTGAATAAAGGCCACCCGATAGTTTTGTTGCCCAATGGTTTGGCGAGTGGGAGGGAGTAAAATGCCTGGTGGTTCTGGCAATTGTTCCTGCAATTGACTGAGCGTTTTTTCCACATTCTCGACCTGCAACGAAAGATGGTAATAACCCACATAATGCTCATCCCCAAACGCATCGGGAGCCGGACGGGGCACAGGCACTTGCAGCAATTCCAAACGGGTACCTAACCCTTCTAACCAACAGGCCAACGTGATCCCCGCCGTAAATCGCACCACCACCTGAAACCCCAAAGCCGTGTAAAATTCCATCGCCCGGTGAATGTTGCCCGTGCGTATGGCAATGTGATGATACTGTATTGAATTTGCCATTATTCGTTACCCAAGGGTATCGGGGACTCCTATCCACCAGTTTAGGCGCTCATACGCTAGGGTGGATGGGAGTATCACGATGTGCGACCCATGACCGACGCCTTTGTCCGCCGCCATTTGGGGTCAACTCCGGACGAGCAGGCCCAAATGCTGCGTTTTTTGGGGTGTCCTGACCTCGATACGTTGATAGCTCAGGTGGTGTCAGAAGATTTGCGCACCCAGACGCCTTTGCATATCCCGGCGGCCCAAACAGAGCACCAGGCCCTCAAGTCCCTAAAAGCCATAGCGCAACAGAACCAGATTTGGCCTACCTATGTGGGGATGGGTTACTACAATTGCATTACACCACCTGTAATTCAGCGCAACATCCTAGAGCATCCGGGTTGGTACACGTCTTACACGCCCTATCAGGCGGAAATTGCGCAGGGGCGTTTGGAAGCGCTGTTTAATTTTCAGACGTTGATTACGGAGTTGACGGGGTTAGAAATTGCCAATGCGTCTTTGTTGGATGAGGCGACGGCGGCGGCAGAAGCGATGATTTTGAGCTACCAGGTGCATCAACAGCAACGGCGGGTGTTTTGGGTGGACCACCATTGTTGGCCGCAAACGTTGGCGGTGCTGCAAACGCGGGCGGCAGCTCTGGGCATAGATTTGCGCATTGCCCCCATGACCGAGTTCCGTGTGGATGAAGCCACCTGTGGTTGTTTGGTGCAATATCCCAATGCTTATGGGGTTTTGGTTGATCCCCAGCCGGTTTTTGCCCAGGCGCAGGCAGTGGGTGCCTTGTGCATTATGGCTGCCGATATCTTGGGTTTGGTGCTATTGAAACCGCCGGGGGCTTGGGGGGCGGATATTGCGATTGGCAGTACGCAGCGGTTGGGAGTGCCTTTGGGCTATGGGGGTCCCCATGCGGCCTATTTCGCCACGCGCGCTATCTACAAGCGGCAGGTGCCAGGGCGCATCGTGGGGCTATCTCGCGACCGGCTGGGGCGGCCGGCGCTGCGATTGGCGCTGCAAACCAGGGAGCAACATATTCGCCGGGAGCGGGCAACCAGCAACATCTGTACCGCCCAAGTCCTGCTGGCAGTGGTGGCAGGTATGTATGCGGTGTATCACGGGCCGGAGGGGTTGCGGCGGATTGCCCAGCGCATTCATCACCAGGCGCAGGTGTTGGCGGCAGGGTGTGCCCGCTTGGGTTACCGGCTGCGGTCGCAGGCCTTTTTTGATACGGTTTTTCTGGAATTAGATGCCACCCAACGGCAAGTGCTGCAAGCGCGCTTTCACCAGGCAGGCATCAATCTGAATTGGTTTTATCCCGAAGGGGTGGGCATCAGTTTGGATGAAACCACGGCATGGGCGGATGTGGAACGGTTGTTGCGTCTCTTGCACGGGGGGCAGGAATTGCCGTTTGGGTTTCCGGAATTGGTGGCTCAGACGACATATGATTACCCGGAACCGTGGGCCAGAACTGGGGATTTTCTCACCCAGGATGTGTTTCGGCAATACCATTCGGAAACGGAATTTTTGCGCTATGTTTATCGCCTGCAAAGTCGGGATTTGTCCCTGACAACGGCCATGATGCCTTTGGGTTCGTGCACCATGAAGCTCAATGCCACCAGCGAAATGTTGCCAATTTCTTGGCCGGAATTTCATGCCATTCATCCATTTGTCCCCCTCGCCCAGGCCCAAGGCTACCAACAGTTGTTTCGGGATTTGACTGCGTGGTTGGCGGATATTACGGGTCTGCCGGGGGTGTCGTTGCAGCCGAATGCCGGTTCGCAAGGGGAACTGGCGGGGTTGTTGGTGATTCGCCAATACCACCAAAAGCGGGGGGAACCCCAACGGCGGGTGTGTCTGATTCCCCAGTCGGCGCATGGGACCAATCCGGCCAGTGCGGTGATGGCGGGGTTTCAGGTGGTGCCGGTCGCCTGTGATCAGCAGGGGAATGTGGATATTGACGACTTACGCACAAAAGCCAGCCAATATGCAGACACTTTGGCGGCGCTGATGCTTACTTATCCCTCGACGCATGGGGTGTTTGAGCCGGGGGTGCGGGCCTTGTGCCAGGTGGTGCATGAGTTTGGGGGGCAGGTGTACCTCGACGGGGCGAATTTGAATGCGTTGGTGGGGTTGTGCCGTCCGGGGGAATTGGGGTTTGATGTGTGCCATGTGAATTTGCATAAGACGTTTTGTATTCCGCATGGGGGCGGGGGGCCGGGGATGGGGCCGATTGCGGTGGCGGCGCATTTGCAGGCGTTTCTCCCGACCCATCCGCTCATTCCCACAGGGGGCGAGCTGAGTATTGGGACGATTGCCGCAGCGCCCTGGAGCAGTGCCAGTATTTTGCCCATCTCTTGGATGTACATGGTGCTGATGGGGGCAGAGGGGTTGACCCAGGCGACGCGGGTGGCCATTCTCCATGCCAATTACCTGGCTCAGCGCCTGGACCCCTATTTCCCGGTGCTGTATCGGGGCAAGCATGGCTGGGTGGCGCACGAGTGCATTTTGGATTTGCGCCCGTTGAAGGCCCAGACGGGGGTGGAGGTGGAGGATGTGGCGAAACGCTTGATGGACTATGGGTTTCATGCGCCGACGGTGTCTTGGCCGGTGGCGGGGACAATGATGGTAGAACCGACCGAGAGTGAGTCCCTGCGGGAACTGGACCGGTTTTGTGAGGCGATGATTGCCATTTACCACGAGGCGATGGCGATTGCCCAGGGGCAGGCAGACCCCCAAGACAACCTGCTCAAAAATGCCCCCCATCCGGCGGAGGTGGTGACGGCTGATACCTGGCCGCATCCCTACCCGCGGGAGCAGGCGGCCTATCCGGCGCCGGGATTGCGTACCTACAAGTTTTGGCCGCCGGTGGCCCGGATTGACAATGCCTACGGGGACCGCCATCTGGTCTGCAGTTGCCCGCCCCTGTGGGATGGGAATGTCTGAGGGTGTCCCTTGGGTGGATGTGCTGGTGGATGTCCCCGGCGCCCAGGAGGTGTTTACCTATCAGGCAATCGCGGGGGTGACACCAGGGGATGTGGTGCAGGTGCCCTGGCGACACCGGTTGGCGGTGGGTATTGTGCTGGGTTGGGTGACGGCATTGCCGGCAGGGGTCACGCCGGATCAGGTCAAACCGATTGCGGCGCTGCTCCACACCCAACTGTTTCCCGCCGATTACTGGCCGTTATTACAAAAGGTGGCCGATTACTACCAAACATCCCTGGTGCAGGTCCTGCGTTTGGCATTACCGCCGGGGGTGTTCCGCCGCAGTCAAACCCGGGTAAAGGTCACGGGCGCCGCAGCGCCCCCCACCCTGTCGGCCGCGGCCCAAAAACTCTGGGATGTGCTCAAAACCGGCAGCGGGGACTACAGTCGCCGGTATCTGGAGCAAAGGGTTCCCGGTGCTCCGGCGGCCCTGCGGGAATTGGCTCAGTATGGTTTGATTACAACCTACTGCGATTTCCCCGGCGCTCCCCAGGCGCAGTACCGGAAGTTGGTGGTTTTGGGGGCGGCAGAGCCAACGGCTTTAACCCCTGCCCAGCAACGGGTCGTGGACGTTTTGCGACACCAGGGAGGAGAATTGTGGTGGCATGAATTACAAAAGCAGGTCAAAACCAGCGCCAGTACCCTGGAAAAATTAGCCGCATTGGGGGTAGTCAGTTGCCAAAAACGGCAGTGGTTCCGGCGGGAAATGCAGGCAACGCCAGCGGATCAGCCCCGCCCGTTAACCCCAGCCCAGCAAGCTGCGGTGACCCACATCACGCAGGCCGTTACCGCGAGGGAATATACCGAGATACTCCTACACGGGATTACGGGTTCGGGCAAGACCGAGGTGTATTTACAGGTGATTGCCGGTGTGTTGGCGCAGGGGCAACAGGCGCTGGTGTTGGTTCCCGAAATTGGCTTGACACCCCAGCTAACCGAGCGGTTTCGGGCGCGGTTTGGCGAACGGGTGTGGGTCTATCACAGCGGTCTGTCGGCGGGGGAACGCTACGACACCTGGCGGGCCATCTGGCAGGGGGAGGCAGGCGTGGTCATTGGCACGCGGTCGGCGGTGTTTGCCCCGTTGCCGCGTTTGGGGTTGGTGATTTTGGATGAGGAGCACGATGCCAGTTTCAAACAGAGTCAGATGGCGCCTTGTTACCACGCTCGGACGGTGGCCCAGTGGCGTGCGCAGGCTTGCCGTTGTCCGATCGTGTACGGTTCGGCGACCCCCAGCGCCGAAACCTGGCAGCGCTTGGCCGGGGGCAGGCATTACCTATCGCTGCCGGAACGGGTGCCGCCGCGTCCTTTGCCGCCCATTCGCTTGGTGGATATGCGGGTGGAATTGGCCCAAAAAAATTTCTCCCTCTTTAGCCGCCTGGTGCAGGAAAAATTGGGGCGATTGCGCCTACAGGGGCAGCAGGCGCTGCTGTTTGTGCCGCGCCGGGGTCACAGTACGTTTGTGTCCTGCCGCGCCTGCGGTTATGTCCTGATGTGCCCCCGCTGTGATGTTTCCCTTACCTACCATCAGCCGGAGGCGGGTCAGGAAGCTTGGTTGTATTGTCATTACTGCAATTGGCGGCAACGGCAACCACAACGCTGTCCCGCCTGTGGTTCGCCTTTTTTTAAGCACTTTGGCTGTGGGACGCAGCGGGTGGTGCAGGAATTGGGGCGGCTGTGGCCCCAGTTGCGGGTGTTGCGCTATGACCGGGACAGCACCAGCAGCAAAGGGGCGCACCAGGAACTCCTGCAGGCGTTTCGCAGCGGGGCCGCAGACGTATTGGTGGGCACCCAAATGCTCACCAAAGGCCTCGACCTGCCCAAGGTGACGCTGGTGGTGGTGTTGGCGGCGGATGGACTGCTGCACCTGGGGGATTACCGGGCGCAGGAACGGGCAGCGCAAACCCTGCTGCAGGTGGCGGGTCGGGCCGGACGGGGCGACCAACCCGGTGAAGTCATCATCCAAACCTATAGCTATGAACACCCGGTCCTGGCTGCCGTTCGGGATTACCAATACACGGATTTCCTCGCCCGCGAATTGCAGGCCCGCCGGGCGTGGGGCTATCCCCCCTGGGGCCGGTTGATTCTCCTGCGCTTGAGTGGTGGCGACGCGGCCTTGGTTGAACAAACCGCCCAGAAACTCGCATGCCAATTGCAAGAGGAAGCCTGGGAATGTGTTGGCCCGGCTCCTGCCTTTATCCCCCGCGTGGCTAACCGCTACCGCTGGCAACTGTTATTAAAAAATACTGCGGAGCGGCCCTGGCCCAATCTTCGCCCCTTGCATCGCCTCTGCCCGCCGGGGGTACACCTCCTGATTGACGTGGACCCGCTAGAACTGCTGTGACCCCCCTTATCAAAAAAAGGGGCAATTGGCAATTAATTTATCCCAATTTGAAGCAACGTATCAAATTGTTGCGGATAGGGGGATGGGGGCAACGGAGGCGTAGGTTTTCGGTAAGAATACTCATAGACCAATGCGTGTGACGACAACCTATGTTCACCTACGTCAAGCCTGCGATTCGGCAATTGGCGCCCGAAAATGTGGAAAACCGTACCGTGATGCGGGTGGTGTATGTGGTATTGGAACCGCAATATCAAAGCACGTTGACGGCAGCGGCGCGGGAAATTAACAGTCAGCCGGGGCGTTTGGCGGTGCAGTTGAGTGGTTATTTGATTGAGGAATTGCGTTCCCCGGAAAACTATCAGCAATTTCAGGCGGATATTGCCCAGGCGGATGTGTTTATTGCGTCGTTGATTTTTGTGGAAGATTTGGCGCAAAAAATTGTTCAGGCGGTGACGCCCTATCGGGAGAAACTGCATGCGATTGTGGTGTTTCCCTCTTTGCCGGAGGTGATGCGGCTCAATAAACTGGGGACCTTTTCGATGGCGCAGTTGGGGCAGTCGAAAAGTGCTATTGCCCAATTTATGCGCAAACGTAAAGAGGCGGCCGGTGCTTCGTTCCAAGAGGGGATGTTGAAACTGTTGCAGACGCTGCCTAAGGTGTTGAAATATCTGCCCTTGGATAAGGCGCAGGATGCCCGCAATTTCATGCTGAGTTTTCAGTATTGGTTGGGTGGGTCCCAGGAGAACATTCGCAATTTTCTGCTGATGTTGGCGGATAAATATCTGCCCCAGGTGCAGGAAAAAATTACCTTTCAAGAGCCGGTGACCTATCCTGATATCGGCATTTGGCATCCCTTGGCCGACCGCATGTTTGAGTCGTTGAGCGCGTATTTGCAGTGGTATGAAAAAAGGGAGGATATTGGGGAAGAATTGCGCGACCCATTGGCGCCGACGGTGGGTTTGGTTTTGCAAAGAACCCATTTGATTACCGGCGATGATGCCCATTACGTGGCAATGGTGCAGGAGTTGGAGTGTTTGGGGGCGCGGGTGATTCCGGTGTTTGCCGGGGGGTTAGATTTTTCCAAGCCCGTGGAAGCTTATTTTTATCACCCCCAATCTCCGCAGAAACCCCTGGTGGATGTGGTGGTGTCGTTGACGGGGTTTGCCTTGGTGGGGGGGCCGGCCCGGCAGGACCATCCCAAGGCGGTGGAGGCGCTGAAAAAACTCAATCGGCCCTACCTGGTGGCCTTGCCGTTGGTGTTTCAAACGACGGAGGAGTGGCAGGCCAGCGATTTGGGGTTGCACCCGATTCAAGTGGCGTTGCAAATTGCCATTCCTGAGTTGGATGGGGCGATTGAACCAATTATTTTGTCGGGGCGGGACGGGGTGACGGGTAAGGCAATTGCCCTGCGCGACCGGGTGGAATTGTTGGCGAAACGGGCGCTGCGGTGGGCAAATTTGCGCCGCAAACCCAAATGTCAGAAAAAAATTGCCATCACCGTCTTTAGTTTCCCGCCGGATAAGGGCAATGTGGGGACGGCGGCCTATTTGGATGTGTTTGGTTCGATTTATCGGGTGCTGGAAGCGCTGAAAAATAACGGCTATCACGTTGAGGATATGCCTGAGAACCCAGAGGCCCTGATGGAAGCTGTATTGCACGACCGGCAGGCGTTGGCAGGCAGTCCCAATTTGCACATTGCCTATAAAATGTCGGTGCCGGAATACGAGCGGTTTACGCCTTACTACGAACGGATTGCCCAACAGTGGGGGCCGGCGCCGGGGCACTTAAATAGCGATGGGCAGCATTTGCTGATTTACGGCAGACATTTCGGCCATGTGTTTATCGGGGTGCAACCCACGTTTGGGTACGAAGGGGACCCGATGCGGTTGTTGTTTTCGCGTTCGGCCAGTCCCCACCACGGTTTTGCCGCCTATTACACCTACCTGAACCACATTTGGCAGGCCGATGCCGTGTTGCACTTTGGGACGCATGGTTCCTTGGAATTTATGCCGGGGAAACAGATGGGTTTGTCGGGAGAATGTTACCCGGATAATTTGATTGGGGAATTGCCGAATTTTTATTACTATGCGGCGAATAATCCTTCGGAGGCAACGATTGCCAAACGGCGGGGGTATGCCACAACCATTAGCTATCTGACGCCTGCGGCGGACCAGGCGGGTTTGTATAAGGGGTTGCGGGAACTTAAAGAGTTGATTGCTTCCTACCAAACCCTCAAGGACACGGGGCGGGGCGGCGCGATTGTCAATAGCATGATCGAGCAATGTCGCTTGGTCAATTTGGACCAGGATGTGCCCTTGCCGCCGGTGGATGGGGAGGCCCTGACGCCGGCGCAACGGGATGAATGGGTGGGCAAGGTGTACCGGCAATTGATGGAGATTGAATCCCGGCTGTTGCCGTTTGGCTTGCATGTGATTGGGCAGCCGCCTTCGGCCCAGGAAGCCATTGCCACGTTGGTCAGCATTGCCCAGGTGGACCGGCCAGAAGAGGGTTTAGAAAGTTTACCCCGGGTCTTAGCGCGCAGTTTGGGGCAGGATTTGGATGAGATTTATCGCCGCAGCAACCAAGGGGATTTGGCGGCGGTGACGTTACTTGAACAATTGCAACAGCACACCCGCACAGCCATCGAAACGCTGGTGGCAACGGTGACGGATCAACAAGGGCGGATTGGGCGCAACTCGCGGTTTAATTTCTTCGGTTTGGGGGCGCAAGAACCCTGGTTTCAGGTATTGAAAACCGACTACCCGCAATTGGAACAGGTACAGTTGCAACCCTTGATGAATTACCTGGCGCAATGTCTGGAATTGCTTGTGGCGGATAACGAGTTGGGGGCGCTGTTGCGGGCGTTGGAAGGGGAATACATTGTGCCTGGCCCCGGCGGTGACCCGGTGCGGACCCCGGAAGTTCTGCCCACCGGGAAAAACATCCATGCCCTCGACCCCCAATCCATTCCCACGGCGGCGGCGGTGGCCCAGGCCCAGGTGGTGGTCAATCGCCTGCTGGACCGCTATCGTCAGGAGTCGGGGGGCGCCTGGCCCGAAAGTATTGCCTGTACCTTGTGGGGCACGGACAATATCAAAACCTACGGGGAATCCCTGGCGCAGATTTTCTGGTTGGTGGGGGTGAAACCTTTGCCGGACGCCCTGGGCCGGATGAATAAATTGCAATTGATTCCCTTGGCGGAATTGGGGCGACCCCGGATTGATGTGGTGGTAAACTGTTCGGGCGTGTTTCGGGATTTGTTCTTAAATCAGATGTATTTGATTGACCAGGCGGTGAAATTGGCGGCGGAAGCAGACGAACCCCTGGAATTGAACTTTGTCCGCAAACATGCTTTGGAACAGGCCCAGGAACTGGGTATTTCGCTGCGGCAGGCGGCCACCCGCGTCTTTTCCAATGCGTCGGGTTCCTATGCGGCCAATGTGAATTTGGCGGTGGAAAACAGCACCTGGGAGCAGGAAAAGGACCTGCAAGACATGTATCTGGCCCGCAAATCCTACGCCTTTGATGCGGATACCCCCGGAACCATGCGCCAAGATACACGCCTGTTCCAAAGCAGTCTGCAACGGGTGGATGTGACGTTGCAAAATCTGGATTCCTCGGAAATTTCCCTGACGGATGTGTCCCACTATTTCGATGCTGACCCGACTAAGGTGGTGGCCGGTTTGCGCCCGGATGGCAAAAAACCCCAAGCCTACATTGCCGATACCACTACGCCGGATGCACGGGTGCGGAGTTTAAGCGAGACGGTACGCCTGGATGCCCGCACCAAACTCCTCAACCCCAAATGGTACGAAGGGTTGTTGCGGCATGGCTACGAAGGGGTGCGGGAAATCGCCAAACGTCTCAACAACACCCTGGGCTGGTCGGCAACGGCAGGAGCGGTGGACAACTGGATTTACGAGGAGGCCAACCAGACCTACATCAACGACGCCCAGATGCGGGAACGGTTGATGAACCTCAACCCCCACTCCTTCCGGCGGATCGTGGGCACGCTTTTGGAGGTGCACGGGCGGGGTTACTGGCAGACCAGCCAGGAGAATATCCAGCGGTTGCAGCAGCTCTACCAAGACATCGAAGACCGGATCGAAGGGGTGTCCTAATTGCACTTCCTGGGAATTGACCTGGGCTGGACATCCGGGGCATCGGGCCTGTGTTGTCTGGCCTGGGAACGCCATACCCTGGTGCTGCGGGATTTGGGGCGACAAGAAACCATCCCTGCCATCCTGGCTTGGGTGGACACCTGGGCCCCCCCCGGCCAACCGGCAGCCGTTGCCGTAGATGCGCCCACCGTCATCACCAATGCGACGGGGATGCGTTTGGCGGATCGGTTGACCCACCAGTACTTTCACCGCTACCACGCAGGCTGCTATCCGGCCAATCTCCGCCGTCCCTTTGCCAGCCGCACGGTGGGGTTTGGGCAGGCGCTGGCACAACGGCACTTCCGGCATGGCACCCACATCACCCCCCGCCAGCCCGACCGTTGGCAGATCGAGGTGTTTCCCCACCCCGCCGTCGTGCATTTATTCGACCTGGAAAAAATTCTCAAGTACAAAAAGGGCAACCTGGCGGCGCGGCGGCAGCAATTGCAGCAACTCCGCACCCTACTGTTGACCCTGGCGACGGCAGAACCGGCCTTGCAGTGCCCCCAGCTCCCGGCCATTCCCGAACAGGCCACCCACCTCAAGGCCGTGGAAGACCAACTGGACGCCCTGGTGTGCGCCTACGTCGGGGCCTACTGGTGGTACTGGGGGGAGGCGAAAAACCAGGTGCTCGGCAACGCCCACGAGGGGTACATCATCGTCCCCCACCGCCGCTTGCGCCCCCTAGGACCTAGCTCGCCAGGTATTCCCGGATATTGACCCGCCGCCGCCGCAGATGTTCCAGCGCCTGCTGCTCCAACTGCCGCACCCGCTCCCGCGACAGATTCAACCGCTTGCCCACCTTGGACAACGACAGTTCCTTCCCATCGTGCAGCCCGAAGCGCAGACTGATGACTTCGCGTTGTTGGGGCGTCAATTCCGCCATCAACCGCTCCAGGTCACCCCGCAGCGCCTCCCGCGTGGTGAAATCCTCCGGCGACAGCCCCCGGTCCTCCAACAGTTCCCCCAGCTCCGTGTCCTGGTTATCGCCGATGCGCAAATCCATCGAAATCGGCTGGCGGGACATCAGCAGGTACTCGCGAATCTGCGCCGGTTCCAGCTCCAGCGCCTGGGCAATTTCCGAGGGTGTCGCCGAACGGCCCAACTGCTGCGACAGCTCCCGCTGCGTTTTTTTGATTTTGTTGAGCTTTTCGGTAATGTGAATCGGGAGACGAATGGTGCGCGCCTGCTGGGCAATCGCCCGCGTAATCGCCTGCCGAATCCACCAGTAGGCATAGGTAGAAAATTTGTAGCCCCGCGTGGGGTCAAACTTTTCCACCCCTCGCTCCAAACCCAACGTGCCTTCCTGGATCAAATCCAACAGTTCCAGATTGCGCTTTTGGTACTTTTTGGCAATCGAGACCACCAGCCGCAAATTGGCCTCGATCATCCGCTGCTTGGCCCGTTGGCCTCGGCGTAGCGCTTCCTCCAGAGCCGCCACCGTCATGCCCGCCCGTTCCGCCCAAACCGCCTTATCCGGGGGCTGACCCGTCTCCGCCGCAATTTTGTCCCGCAGCTCCAACAACTGCATCATCTGCTGCACCTGCTTGCCAAGAATAATCTCCTGCTCATGGGTCAACAGGGGCACCCGCCCAATCTCCTGCAAATAGGTGCGCACCATGTCCGGCGTCATGGCGCCCCGCCGCCCGCCTACGGATTCCGTATCACCCGTAGCCGCCAAAGCAGTGTCCGCCTCAGCCAGAGTTTCCAAATCGTCAGGGATAAAGTCAGTCATCGGTTCCATCATGGGTGGGGGGATATGGTATCATCAAGAGCAAAATTTCGGGTTGCGGCAGACCCCGTAGCCATCACGTCCAATTCAGGTCTCTACCAGCTAGGAAAGCCGCGCTAAGGGGGGATAGCTGCCAACCCTTCGGAAGGGATACAAACGCCACACAGGAATCAGGGTACTCACGCACACTGTCTTTACCTCCATTAACATGATAAACCAAATGTATCCTTATGTAAATTGATACGTGAGACAGGGAATTGGGCAAAAGAGACCCAGGCGGAGGCTCACCCCCTGCTGCTTCCCGTATCTCAACAGCGGGCATTTCCCTCCCCCGGTCACACGACGTCTGCCCCCTGCGCCGGGTTCCCCTAAAGCCCCAAATCCCGCCGTGCTGCCTGGGCACGGGCCAAAATTTTCTCCCGGTCCTGTTGGCTATCCAGGTAGCCCAATTCCCGGTAGAACGTGGCATCGTAGGGGCGGGTCTGCATCACCACCGGCATCGGCACCGCATGGCCCAACACCAACGCCTGTTGCTTGGAATCCAATTTCGCCAGCACCGACCGCAACCCTTGACTGCCGGACACCCCGGTAAAAATCGCGTCAATATCCTTTTCGTCATTCAACAGCGCCGTAATGCGGGTGCCAATTTGGGACATCACCTCGTTGTCAATCCCGGAGGGCCGCTGATCCACCACCAACAGCGTGACAAAATACTTGCGCATTTCCCGGGCGATCGTGCCGAAGATGGTTTGGTGGGCGACTGCCGGATTCAAAAACCGGTGGGCTTCCTCAATCGTAATCACCAATTGGCGGGGGCGGTCGTCGGGGTTTTTGCTTTGCAGAAATTTCTCCGCTTTTTTCACGTAACAACTGTGAATCCGGCGGGTCAGGATATTGGTTGCCAACATATAGGCCAACAGGTTCGACTGGGAGCCAAATTCCACCACCACGTGATACCCCGCATCCAAATCCCGCAGAATTTGGTTGACGTAATTGTTCGCCGAACCCGACCGGATGTAAGTGAGGTTTTCCAGGCGCTGGAGTTTGCGTTGCAAGGCCATGATTGCCGCCGGATTGCCCCGCCGTGTCTGACAAAATTCCTGAATGTCATCATTCGACATTTGCAACAACTGGGCAATCCATTGGTTATTAAATTCCGCCCGCAGGATGTTGGCATTTTCCAAACTCGCTTCCGACAGATTTAACACCTCCCGCAACAGCGCCAAATCCTCCACCTCGATCTGATCCAGGCTAATCCACAGCTCCTGGGCATGGCCCACCCCCCGCCGCCGGGTCGAGGCCGGGTCAAGCGTATAAATCTTTACCCGGTCGGGAAAAAGTTGCTGCAACCCTTTGACGGTGGTCACCTCTTTCCCCTCTTTCATGGCCTCCCAGCCATACTCCGAGTGCATATCAAAAATCAAATTCACCGCCGCCTGCTTGTGGATGATGCCGCAGAGCAACAGGCGCGTCAGAAAGGATTTGCCCGTCCCCGATTTACCAAAAATGCCATTGCTCCGCTCCACAAACCGGTCCAAATCAATACAAATGGGCACATCCATATCCAGCGGACGCCCGATGGCAAAATTGCGTCGGTGCGGGTCATCTTCCCAGCCAAAAACCGAGCGAAAATCCTGCTCCGAAGCATCATAGACCTGGCTGAAATGACTGGGGACCGTTTTCACCGGCAAAAGTTCCATCGGCCGATCCCCATCCCCCGTAACCAGCATCAACATCGGGCTGAGATTCACCGTGGAATAGGTCCCTGTGCCTGCCAACACCTGCGTAAGAAAGTGATTGTGGGGAGAAGGTGGATCAGCCAGAATCCGCGGACTGGCCGTGCCCAAAACCACATCCGTGAGCATACAAAAAAACCGCGCCCGTCGTCCCTGCACTACCAAAAATTTCCCGACCCGCAAATCCTCCACCGACACATCAGGATATAACCGCACTTCTAAACCTTGGGTGAGGGACCCTTGAATGACTAAACCGAGAGGGGAGGGATTGGTCATAAATACGTTCCGAATGGCCAACAAAGTTGATCCTATACTAGTCTGAATAAGCTGCCAGTGGTACACTTGCCCTACCATTTCTGGCTTCATTCCGTGCAAAACAAAAATAATGAGGCCACCCTCCCTGCTTGGGGATAGGGTTTTGCTACAATTAAGCCAACCTAGTCCCTTGGGGAGGGAAACGATGGCCGTACTTGACCGCGTGCCGGATGTGGTGTTCAAAACCCGGGTGCGGGATGAATCCATTGGTGGTGACAATCCCTTTCGCTGGCAAGACCTGACCACCCAAGACATTTTCGCTGGAAAAAAAGTGGTTCTGTTTGCCGTGCCAGGTGCCTTTACGCCTACCTGTTCCAACAGCCATTTGCCCCGCTATGAAGAACGCTATGATGAATTTCGTGCCCTGGGCGTTGATGCGGTCATTTGCCTGGCGGTAAACGATGCGTTTGTGATGTACCAATGGGGTAAACAACAGGGGATTAAAAAAGTGTTTTTGCTGCCCGATGGCTCCGGGGAATTTACCCGGAAAATGGGAATGTTGGTGCGCAAGGATAATCTGGGTTTTGGGATGCGTTCCTGGCGCTATTCCATGTTCGTCAACGACGGGGTGATTGAAAAAATGTTTATTGAACCGCATTTTAGCGATGATTGTCCGATTGACCCTTTGGAAGTTTCGGATGCCGACACGATGTTAAATTATCTGAAATCCCGGCAATCGGCCATGAAAAAATAGGGGTAGCCCCGTGGCAATTCCCCGATCAAAATACTCTTAACATGGGACTCTAAGTGGTGTACCGGCGATGAAACTCACAAGTCAAAACCTGGAGCAACGGCTGGATACCCTTTACGATGCGGTAGTAGCAGGCGGGGGGGCAGCCGGTCTTTCGGCGGCCATTTATCTGGCACGCTATGGGTTGAAATGTCTGGTGATTGAAAAGGGCAAAGGCCGTTCTCTGTGGATGCAAGAGCTGCGGAATTACCTCGGTCTGGACCCGGAAACTCCCGGACGCCAATTGCTCAAACATGGTACGGATACGGCGCTGCGTTGGGGGGCGGATTATCTGCGGGGTTTTGTGGACCAAGTTACGGATCAGGGGGATTATTTATCTGTCCATGTCAAAGTGGGCAAAACCAACCCGACGCTGGCGGTTTTCAAAACTAAATATCTGGTGGCGGCTACGGGCATTATTGACATCTTGCCCCAGTTGGACGATATGCAAAATGTGTATGATTACGCGGGTTATACCCTTCATGTCTGTATGATTTGCGATGGCTTTGATATGTGGGATCAAAAAGCGATTTTGATTGCGGGGAAAGAATCCCAAATCGAAGCTGCATTTGTCCTCAGTTGGTTTACCCCTTACATCACCGTACTAACCCATGGCCTGTTTCCGGTGAGCGATGCGATGAAAAAGCGGCTGCGGGAACATGGTTATCCCCTGATAGAAACGCCCATTGCTCGCTTTTTGGGCGAGAACCACCAACTGCAAGGGGTGGAATTTACCGATGGCAGCCGGATCGAGGCGACGACGGGTTTGATCAATATGGGCGCTATCTATCACAACCATTACCTAAAAGGGATTCCTGAACTCACCTGGGACGGGGAAAACCTGGTGACGGATGAATTTTGCCAGACCACACACCCCCGCATTTTTGCCGTTGGCGACTTGAAAAAAGGGCTGAATCAGGTGGCAGTGGCGGTGGCCGATGGCTGTTTGGCGGCGACCAAAATTTGGCGTCTGATTCGCCGGATGTATCCCCCGCGCAAGTGGACGGAACATCTGGCCCAACCGTTGCCAGCCGGTTAAGGGAGCATGATGGCGTCTGCGGCTTTACAAGAGCACCTGCAACGCCTGCGGGATTGGTTTCGCCCCTGGCCACGGGTGGTGGTAGCCTATTCCGGCGGCGTAGATAGCAGTCTGGTTGCCAAAATTGCCTACGATGTGCTGGGGGCCAATGCCCTGGCGGTTACGGCTGTGTCGCCTGCTTTAGCACCGGAGGATTTGGCGGCGGCGCAGGCCCAAGCGCAGTATATTGGCATTCCGCACCAATTGCTCACAACCCATGAACTAGCCAATCCCAACTATGCGGCCAATCCGGTAAACCGGTGTTATTTCTGCAAAAGCGAACTGCATGACCGGTTGCGGGCGTTGGTAGCGGCCTGGGAGGGGGTGCAAATCGTCGATGGGGTGAACGCAGACGATGAGCGGGACTATCGCCCCGGAATTCAGGCGGCCAGGGAGCGGGGCGTGCGCTCGCCCTTGAGCGAATTAAACATCAATAAATTGACCGTTCGGGAGTTATCGCGTTATCTGGGGCTGCCCTGGTGGGACAAACCGGCGCAACCCTGTCTCAGTTCCCGGTTTCCGGCGGGGGAGGCCATCGATGCGGCCAAACTCCAGCGGGTCGCCCAGGCGGAAGCCTACCTGCGCCAGTTGGGCTGGTCGGTGGTGCGGGTGCGCTCGATTGGGGATACGGCGCGGATTGAAATCCCGGCTGCGCAGATCGTTCCTTTTGTGCAGACGATGGAGATTCCCGCCCTGGTCAACCACTTTCAACGGTTGGGATTTCGGTGGGTGACCTTGGATTTGGAGGGGTTTCGCAGCGGCAAACTGAACCCCGTGCAACCACCCACATCGAGCCAAAATTAAGCAATGCTCGTTTCCCCCGCCAAAAGGTTCTACTTGTCTGAAAAAATGGGTCGCTTTGATGTAAATTAAAATCGCCCGTTGTGATAAAGTAAAAATAGGTATTACATTTTGTTAAATTTGGAAACAATAAGGTCGTTTAATTGTCTCTAGTTCCGTTGTTATCGCAGGTTGCGGGGGGAATGTAATCTCAATCACCTGCAATAAAAGTGGGAATTTTCTAAGATGTATAGTGGGTGATGAGGGAGGGGGTAGAGGGGTAGGTTGACCACGAAGCCTTCACCTGAGGTTAGGGGTGATGGGTGTGTGTATGGGCTTGGTTTTTCCTCCTTCTCGTTCCCTGGTTTGTGTATTTGAGGTGAGCAATGGGTAGCAATTTTTGGTTGCAGCCGTGGCTGCCGGTGAAACGCTGGCTGAATCAGATTGAAATCCGTGACCCGCAACTGGCACATCGTCTGTGTCGTTGGATTCCGGCCCGTTGCCCCTTTGAACGGGAAATTTGGTTTCGGGGGCGGCTGATTGTGCGGATTCCGGCGCTGTGTCATCTGAATCCGGTGTACGAAGAATTGATGCAGTTGCGGTGGCGGGCGTTGTGTTTTCTGGCAGAGCAGTGTGGGGAGGATGTCAGTTGTTATTGCCATTGAGGCCGGGTTGCACGCCCCGTCCCAGGTGGCGACACAACCGCCGTTGGTACACCGCGTTTCTACCCGTTGCTGTACAATTGGGATAAAGTAAAATTCGGGCCGTAAGCTCGCTGAACTGCGGCAGTGTGGTGGGGAGGCGGGCAGTAAGCATGTTACATTTTTGTTATGTTCTAGGGTTTGTAGCCAGGAGCAAGTTTGGTGGTTCGCGAGCAGGTGGTGCTGCATGACACAATCCTTTGATGAAACCCGTGTGTTGCCTGTCGGTGCAAAAGACACTTCCCCCCAACCTATGTCATCGAAAGCGCCTTTTCCGCCGGAAGTGCGGGAGTTGATTGCTGGTTTGAAATTTCATTTCCGCAAGACGTTAACGGAGATGCCCTTGGAGGTGGCCTTGCTGGCGATGCGGGAGGCCTGGAAGGGGTGCAATGGGCAGCAGAATGTTCCCCCACCCCCACCCCTTCGGCGTTAGTTGATGGTGCTGTCTGTCGGCGACGTTGGCAGCGCAAGGGTCGGTGCGGGTGCCGTCCAACGGTCGGGCGATGGGGGAAGCGGCGGCGGTGGCAATGCTGCCCGGATTCCGCCCCGGCAGGTCAAGGGGATACAGTTGCTCTAGAAATTGATTGCCCAAGGAGCGTGTTTGTAAATGCGACGTTATTACCAGGTGGTGATTCACGACCGGCAAAAGAATGCCACCTATCAGGCGCAGGTGCCTGAGGACCAGTATCTCCTACCCAGTTTGGAAGCCCAGGGAATTGCCCTGCCTTTTGCCTGTCGCAACGGCTGTTGTACGACCTGTGGGGTGCGGGTGCTGCGGGGGGAGGTGTACCAGCCGGAGGCGTTGGGGATTTCCGCGGCCCTGCGGGCGCAGGGGTATGCCCTGACCTGTGTGGGTTATGCCCGGTCGGATTTGGAGTTGGCGACCCAGGACGAGGATGAATTGTACGAATTGCAGTTTGGGCGGTATTTTGCGAAAGGACGGGTGCGGGTGGGGTTGCCCCTGGAAGAGGATTAGGGCAGTCGGCGCAAACTGGCGACCCAGGTGTGGAACCAGGTGCCGGGGGTGAGGTGCCGGTAAATCTGCTGGAGGAGGTGATCCGGGCCATCGGCCTGCCAGGTGAGGCCCTGTTGCAGGTAGGTGCGGGCGACCCATTGCAGGCCATAGCTGGTCAGACCGCCCCACAACCCCTGCCCCAGCGCTGTGAGTCCCCCGAATTCGCCCACCTCTCCCAGCCCACCGGCGGTGGCGCTACTGACAACCAGGGCGGCCAGGAGTCGGTTGATGCCGTGGCGCGTAAAGGGCAAATGCAAACGACGGCTGAGAAAGACAAGGGTGGCTAAATCCAGGCCCACTGATAGAAGGCAGGTGAGCCAACCGCTGGGCGCCAAAGCCAGCACAAGGGCCTTGAGCAGCACGGGTGCCCAGGGAATCGGGGTTTGCGCCTGCTGACTGGCCCATTGCTGCTCTCGCTGGACCATCTGCTGCAACTGATTCACCGTGCGAATGGCTGCCTGGTAGGGTTGGAGCGCCTGCCATAGGGTTTGCAAAGGGGTAATGTCGGCAGGTAGGGTCACGGTACGCCAGGCCACCCTCCCATCCGGCCATTCCAGCCGCAGGGGTTGTGGGTGAGGGCACAGACGCACAGCCACTGTCGCAATGATGTTTCCTTGGGGCGGCTCAAGGGTTGGGGGAGCGCCGCCGCGCAGATTGACCACCTTGACCACCGGGCGTCCCCACTGCCGGAGGGTGTGAACCAACGCCGGGGGGGAACCATCCGGCTGCGTGACCACCCAGAACCCCATATCGGCTGCCGCCAGGGCCGTTTGGATCATGGGCGCGGCGGCGTCTTGCCAACCGGGGGTATCGGTCCACAACACCGGCGGTTCCGGGGTGCAAACGCTCACTGGCCAAGGGGTGTTGGGCACTGACCAGGGGGCAAGCAACTGGTTGAGCAGCGTGGATTTGCCGACGCCGGGCGCCCCCACAATCACCACCGTAAAGGGGGCATCCGCCCGGTCACCTTCTCCCAGCCAGGGTTGGTAGCGTCGGGCGTGGGCTTGGCGTTGGGCTTCGATGGCCTGCCAAAAGGAGGCAGGGGGCATGCCACTGCCGGGTTGGGGCGCAGCCGCCATTGTCCTGCAGGGAGAGAAAGCGGTTATCATTCTGGAAAACGGATTGTACCGATTCTTGCGTACCTGCCTCGCACACGGATGGTCTGGCAATGGTTTCTCCTGGCGAGCCTGGCGCTCATAGCCGCTCCGGTGTTGGCCCAAACAGCTCCCCGGCCGGCTTCAGGTTCCACTGGCACCACGCACCAACTCCTGCGGCAAGGGCGGGCATTGGTGAAAAAACGGGATTGGGAAGCGGCGCTGGCTGTGTACCAACAGGTGGCGCAGCAATCCCCGCAAGATGGCACTGTGTTTGCGGCGATAGGTTACATCCACACCCAACAAAACAATTGGCCTGCCGCCTTGGCAGCGTACCAACGGGCCGTTGCCCTTAGCCCCCGCAATGCCGACTTTTGCAACGCCCTGGCCCGGGTGCAGGCCGAACTGGGGGAATACCTTGCCGCCAGCGCCAGTTACCAACAGAGCCTGCGCTTACAACCCCGCCAAGTGACCGCCTACCTGGGCCTGGCCGCCATCCAAGAACGCCTGGGCAACCCCCAAGCCAGCTTGGCCACCCTGGAACGGGGACTGCGGCTCAACCCCCAATCCGTACCTTTGCACGAAGCCCTAGGGCGACTCTGGCTCACCACCAACCAACCGCAGCGCGCCTTGGACATCCTCACCCGGGCCGCGCAACTGGCCCCCCGCAACACCACCATTCAGCGTCTTTTGGCCCTCAGTTGGGCCTTGCAAGGGGACACCCCCCGCGCCCAACAACTCCTGCTCAACGCCCTTGCCCTCAACCCCCAAGACCCAGAAATTTACTTCCAACTGGCCAAACTCCAGGAAACCAGCGGCGACCTAGCCGCCGCCATTTCCACCTACGAACTGGCCGCCCAACTCCAACCCGCCCGCGCCTACACCGCCCTAGGGCAACTCTACATGCAACAGCAGAACTGGGAACAAGCTGCCTGGGCCTACCGACAGGTCATTCAACTGGAACCGGAACTGGCCATCGCCCACCACCAACTGGGGTTAGCCCTGCACCGCCAGCAAAAAAACACCGAAGCCGAAAGCGTCCTCCTGACCGCCCGCAGCCTGTACCAACGCCAGGAAAACCCCACCGGCTTACAGCAGGTCGAACAACTGCTGGCGCAGGTCAGACCCGCCCCCAAAACCAAAATCAAACCCAACAAACCTGGAGAATTGCGCGAACCCTTGCCCTATCATGGGTATTAATTCCCTACCCGAAAGACACTATGGCAAGCCACAACTCAACCCAACGGCAGTTGTCTCCTCGGGCAGTTCTGTCCGAACGGGAGATAGAAATCATCGAACTGGTGGCCGCTGGGCTGAAAAACCAAGAAATTGCCAAGCGGCTGGAAATCAGCAAGCGCACGGTGGACAACCACATCAGCAACATCCTCACCAAAACCGCCACCGAAAACCGCGTGGCCCTGGTGCGCTGGGCCTTGCAGTCGGGCAAGGTCTGCGTGGATGGGGTCAACTGCTGCCTCCTGCCCGAATGAACCAACGCACCGTTTACCAACCGCATTTACCCCTGGGGGTGTACCGGGAACTGAGCGCTCATTGCGCCCTGTTTGGTATCGAAACCCGCCTCCTGCCCCCCCAACACCCCTTTGCCTACGAACACAGCCAAGTGGGGGGCATCACCTGTTTCTGGGAGACCCCCGCCCAGGCCGAACGGCTCCAACAACTCCTCGACTATTACGCCCAGCGCTACCAATGCCCCTGGCAGGAAACGACTGTTTAGCATTGTTACCCAATCTTTGGCTGCGGGCGTCACTTGTTAAACTTGGTAACAGGATGTTTCAGGCCTCCCAACCCTTGTGTTAGCCTGCTAGGGGTTGGTTTGTATGTAATCCATCTGAGTCCTGGCCCATGAATACGACTCCTATGCCCGATATGCAGGTCCAATGGCGCGAAGACCTGCGGGACTACGTTGCCCATTTACAAGTCCACATGGCCTTACAGTTTCGCAATTTGGTGCCCTCGGTCTCATGGCAGAGCCGGGACGCCCGGGAGCAGATGTTAGGGCAAACGCAAGCGGATTTGGAAAAACGGATTTCCCGCCAAATGTTGGGGTAGATGTTGGTCATTGCCCTGGCCAAGGGCGCCTTGCTGGCCGAGAGTGTGGCGCGGCTGTATCAGGTAGGGTTGGATTTTCGCCCCCTGTTGGCAGCCGACAACCGGTTGTTGCAGATGAACGACCCCCACACGGGTACCCAAGCCCTGCTGGTGCGGAATCAGGACGTGCCGGTGTACGTGGCGCGGGGGCAGGCGCACCTGGGGATTGTCGGTTACGATATGCTGCGGGAATCCCAGGCGGAGGTCGCCCAGTTGGCGGATTTGGGGTTTGGCCACTGCCGGATGTCGGTGGCGGTGCGCCAGGATAGCCCCTACACCTGCGCCTTGGATTTGCCTGCCTACAGCCGCGTGGCCACCAAGTTCAGTCATTGCGCCCGGGAGTTTTTCACCGCCTTGGATTTGCCGGTAGAACTGGTGCCCCTGGCCGGTTCGGTAGAACTGGGGCCGATTACCGGCATGGCAGAAGCGATTGTGGATTTGGTGGCCACCGGCCGCACCCTGCGGGACAACGGCCTGGTGGAGCGAGACATCCTCTTCCACAGCACCGCCCGCCTGATTGCCCATCCCCTGAGCTATCGCCTCAACCACCAGGGCGTCCAGGACCTAGCTACCCAACTTGAGCGCATCCAGGTACATCCCACCGACAAACCCGATCTTGAGCAAATTCAACAGGGATAAAAACACCCCCAGCCGCCGCCGACTGTAGACCCACAAGTTAATCAGTTCTGTGGCCGCCAGCAACACCGCCATCGCCGCCAGGTCAAACTGGGCCACTGCCCCCAACGTCGTTGTCACCCCACTGGCTAACAACGTCCCCAAAAAGAAGGCCACCAGATACAGCAGCCAGCGGGAAAAGGGCAATTTTAACCAGGCCTGCGCCCGTTGCCCCAATTGGTCCGCCAGTTGATTAAGCCGGGTTTGTTGCACGACGACTCCGCCACCATGCCAACGTCGTACTGGCAATAAAAATACTGGAATAGGCGCCCGTGACAAACCCCACAATCAAGGCCACCGCAAACCAGCGCAGGGTTTCCCCCCCAAACAGCACAATCGCCACCAAACTCAACACGGTTGTCAGCGTGGTATTAATCGAGCGGGTCAACGTCTGGGAAACCGCCGCATCGACCACCTGCTGGATCGGCCAATCCCGATGCACATTGAGCAACTCCCGCACCCGGTCGTAAATCACCACCGTATCATTCACCGAAAACCCCACAATTGTCAGCAGCGCCACCACAAACAAACTATCCACTTCCACCCCCGCCAGCAGACCCAGCAGGGCAAACACCCCCACCGTCACCAACACATCATGGGCCAGGGCCACAAACGCCAACACCGAATAATCCACCTGAAACCGCACCGCCAAATACAGACCAATGCCCACAAAGGCCACCAGCAGGGCCAACAGCCCCCGCACCAAAATCTGGCGGCCAAACGTCGGGCCAATACTGTCAATCTGGGTTTTGTTGGCATCCACCGCCCCCATCACCTGCGCCAGTTTTGCCTGCACCTGCTCCCGTTCCGCCGGCGACAAAAACCGCGTCCGCAACGATACCCCCTGCTCCCCCACAATCTGCAAACTGCTGTTGCCCAAGCCCAACTCGTCCAACGCCGCCCGCAACGGCGGCAAGGTCAGCGGTTCCGCACAGCCCTGGCGACAATCCCGCTCCAACTGCAACCGCGTCCCCCCCACAAAGTCAATACTGGGACGCAAGGGGAACCCGGTTTGCACCCACAAGATTCCCATCGCCACCCAGCCTGCCAGGATCACCGCCGCCGAAATCCCCCACCACCACCGCCGGTGTTGGGTCACACGCCACGCCATTGTCCTTGCCGGAGTTCCTGCCCCCATTTTAAGGGGAAACGCAGCACCACCGGCCCCCCGAACCCGTCACAAAACTACAAAATTCCTTCTTATTTTGTATAGGATTGCAACAAATTGTACTGAGGCCGGAAGTTCCTTTGATAGGATAACGGATACTGAACTGGGAGGGGTCATGGCTGACAAGGTCAAACATCTCAGCGTCCGCCTCAGTGAAGCTGAAAATCGCGCGCTAGAGTATTATTGCCAGCAAACCAGCCAATCGAAAACGGAAGTGATCCGTGAATTTATTCGTTCTTTGGTGTATCGCCATTCCAATCCTTCTAGCCCAAAATCCACCTAACAGCCCGCCAGAGGAATCCTGGTTGGCGGTGGTCTCGCTGATTGCCAGCCTGGTACAGGGGGTGATTTTTCTTTTAGGGTTTACCTTTTCGGGCTTGGTCGTCCTGATCCAATGGCTGGTGGCGCTGTTCTCGTTGGTTTTTGGGTGGCTTTGGGCGTTGGTGCAAGGGGTAGTGACGGCGCTGGTATTGCCCCTGTTGGCAACCGGCCTAGGCATCTTCATTCCCCTGCTGTTGGTGCTCTTGGTGGTGGTGTTGTTGTGGCGGTAGTTGGGACGGCAATCGGGGGAGGTTGCCGGGACACCACCCCTGGACTTGGTTCGGGGGAATTTCTGGGCATTAATCGCATTAGGTTTGCTATGGAAATTGCAAATAAGATGGTTGAACCTCCATAGGTCAATCATGCTGAAGGTTGAGAATAATCAAGGTATCAAGTTTTTTTGTATCTTCAGTTTTTTAGTGAACCAATCAACTGTAGTTCCTACGTACTTTTGCTGGGCCCTTAGGCCGACCGGTAACTCGTTTGATGGGGATTTGCTATTATGGAGGCAACGTTTCTGATTGGCCAGGGCAGCGCCACCCGCTCCAGGCCAATGGTATATTGCCCATCAAGCATTCATTTCCCAACACGGCCATGAAATTGATAGATGTGCTCCGGCTGATTCATCCCACGCTGGCGGTGGTGGTGGTTTTTCCGTTGCTGGGCATGGTCACCCGTTTGGCATGGCAAACCTGGCAACGCCGTCGGCAAACGGAGGCAGCAGGAAAAAGCGCGATTGCACCGGGGGTCGGAGCAGAACACGCCCGCTTGGGGCGCTGGCTTACGGGGAGTGTGGTGGGGGTCATTTTGGTCGGGGTGATGATTCCCATTGCCCGCCACATTGTGAAAAAAAATATTTGGGCCACGAACCCAACCCAGGTGATTCTCATTGGCTTTTTTCTGGTGGCCACGCTGGCTTCCTTAGCTGCTCTTTACGCGGCGCAAAAAAGGGTATGGCGGGCGGTTTTTGCCACGTTGACGGGGATGGGTTTGGTGGTTTTGGGTGCCCAAGATGGCGTCTGGCGGCGGGGTTTTGAATGGTGGGTTTCCCATTACTATTACGGGATGACGGCGGCTTTATTGATGATTTTTTCCCTGGCAATTTTGCCGGACATTTACCAAGACCGCACCCACACTTGGCGCAAAATTCATACGGTTTTGAATCTGGTGGCTTTGTTGTTATTTATTGGCCAGGGATTTACCGGTAGCCGAGATTTGTTGGAAATTCCCTTGAGTTGGCAGGAACCGGCAATTTACTCCTGTGATTTTACCAATCTCACCTGTCCCCAAGCCAATCCCTAACCGGACATTCCTTTTATCTGCAGTTTCAGCCAATCGAGCAGGTTGGTGCCCCCCAACCACAGGGCCGTCAGAATGGAGACGGTCAGGGTTCCGCCCAACAGCGCTACCAGAGCGCCCCCCAGACAAATCACCCCATCCGCCTCAATCAGTCCAAACCCGATGAGAAACACCCCCATTGCCGGAATGGTGTTGGTGCCAGGGATGGGAATCGCCATAGACAGCCCCATCAGCCCCACCAGCCAGCCCAACAGCCAATGTCCCTGTTTGGTCACCCCCGGCCAGCGGGGACGGGTCAGCCGCTCCAAGCGTCGCAACCAGGGCAGTCCCGCCTGCACCAGTTGGCAAAATTGCCCCCAGGACAGCCGCTGGCGCAAAAACCGTGCCGGTAACCAAGGAATCGTCGCACCGGTTAGCCATTGGGCCGCCACCACCATGATCAACAGACCAAAGGGGGTGGAATAGCCGGGCGCAGGCAACGGCAAGGCGGAAGGAAAGGATAAAAGCGCCAGCACCATGCCCCAGGAACTCTCACCGGTAAATGCGAGAATATCCCGCACCGTCACCGCTGCAGGCGGTTCCGGCTGCGTGATCCAGTCCTGCAATTTTTCCGACAAACGGGGCATACCTGGCCGACCCATACCGATTGCTATTGTAAGGGCAAACCGAACCGCCAACCGGCAGGCGGCATGGCATTTTTTTGCGCAGATGTACTCGCCAATCCTAATTGTTCATAAGCGCCCAGAGTGGCCCCAAAACAAGCAATTGCTAACCCAAGCAAGCATCACAGGCAGGGGTTTATGGCTCTGGAGACCGCATTGCTGCCCAAAGTGGCCGGTACTTCCAGAGCGATTTGCCCCAAATAACCCCGGCGAAAGTCGTGCAATACCATTTGGGCGCTGCGGTTGAGGTCACCGCTGCATTTAGCCGTCGCCAAGGCCGCCAAATATCCCTCCGGCGTGTGGTTTTGCGGGTCAATGCGGTAACGGCGGTACAACCCATCCGGGGGATGCACGGCCACAGCGGGCAACGTCCACAACCGTTCCAGGAAGGCCAAAGCGATGCCGTAGGGGTCATACACCGCCTCACTGATGTCATCGCAGATCGCCAAGTGAATGGCCGCCGTCTGGTCTTCTAAGCGAGGGGGCAAAATGCCAGGGGTATCGAGCAATTCCAAATCCCCTCCGAGGCGCACCCATTGGCATTGCCGGGTCACGCCCGCTTTTGGGGCACTAGGAGCCACCCGTCGCCCCAACAAGCGGTTGATCAAAGCGGATTTGCCCACATTGGGACAGCCGACCACCGCCACCCGCACCGCCCGGGGCAGCATCCCCCGCCGTTGCCGCCGTTGGTTGACCGCCTGCCCCACCTGAGCCAGCACCTGCCGCAGTTGACCCAACCCCTGTCCCTGGCGCGCTTCGAGCAAGATCACCGGACAATCCGCTTGGCGCAGCTCTTGCACCCAGGCCAGACCCACCGGCGCAGGAATTTGATCCCGGCGGTTGAGCACCAGCACTCCCGTCGGCGCCAGCGTCGCCAGCAGGGGGTGGGTACTGCTCCGGGGAATCCGGGCATCCCGCACCTCAATCACCACATCCACCCGCTGCAACTGCACCGTCAGGGCCTTGACCGCCCGCGCCATGTGCCCCGGATACCATTGCAAGGGAGGTGACTGCATCCGTCCTTCAGGCTTTAAAATAGGAATACCGTTGATTTTCATTTGCCGCTCCTGTCTTAAAACTAACTCAATGGCCAGCCTATTGCCGTTCCCAGCCTGCCGCGCATGAGCAACGACCGCATTCGCATTTACGACCTTTCCCGTGACCTGAACTTGGACAACAAATCCGTTCTGGAGTGGTGTGACCGTTTGAACGTCCGTTACAAAACCTGCAGCAGCACGATTAGCGAGGAGGACGCCAACCGGATTCGGCAGGCCGTGCAGAATCAGCAGGCGCTCGGTCGGCCCCTGCCCAAAGGGGAAGCTCGCCCCCAGACCGCCAAGGAATCCCCCGCTAAAGCCAAGGAAAAGGAAAAAGAAGAAAAAACCAAAGAACCCAAAGAATTGCAAATTCGCAGCTACACCTACCGGGAAACGCCCCCAGCGGCCAAGAGTCCAGAAGCGCCCGTGCGGCGGGAACCCCAGCGTCCCCAACCGCCAAGCCGTCCGCAACGCCCAGAATTACGTCCCCAGCGTCCCACCCCCAAACCGGCAGAGCCAGCGGTGCAGCGGCCCACGCCGCCCACCCGGCGTTCCGAAGCGACCCCCGAACC
>NZ_JBRCEP010000099.1:0-13652 GCF_053491055.1 Gloeomargarita sp. | reverse complement strand
TATTGAGCATGACTTTAGCGCATTAAAAAGATTGTGGATGTATGCTCCTCCTGGCACCACCATTGATGAAATCATTCGTAATTATTGCACAAGTTAGTGTCGCATTCTAAACCGAAATGACTATAAATATTCATCGGAGTCGGGAAGTTGAGGAATTGATTAGGGGGACAGGAGCGCGAATCCGATACCTACCTGTGTATGCACCGGAATTGAATCCGATTGAGATGATGGGGTCGGTGTTGAAGCACTTTATTCGGCAGTTTTCCAGAGTTGGGAAGTATAGTCATTTCAAACAAGTTTGCGATATGCGCCTTTACCTGAAAACCCTGTCCTGGAAGGGGATACAGTGATGACCAGTGCCTCAAAGTGTTGCATTTTCCTGTGAAACGACTATATCACATGGAGCAGATAGTGGAGACTTCTTTACTACTGATTAATCCATCCTGCTTCCGAAGTTGGTTTGCTAAGTGTTGCTACTGTACCCCTTGATTCTTTAACAGGCTGTAGTGCATTTAGGGACATTGCCATATCAATAGGGGACAGTGGGCAGAAATACACGAGGTTCTTTAGGGATAAGGTTATAGTTTCATGATGTAGTCCCATTGTGCCTTTAGGTACTCTTTGGGAAGGTATTGTTGCAAGTAGTGATAACGGCTGCGCTGCTGGATGAATTGCCGTGCTCTCGTTTCATCCCAAAGAGGCTCAGGTTCAAGGTCGGGAATGCTTGCCCAGGAGTCATCCAGGGGAGTTTGGTGAATTTGGGCAATCACGCTCGCAATCCATTTACAACAGGATTTGGGTTGCCTGACCACTTGATATTCACTAAAGCGAATCACGACCCAACCCGCCGCTAGGAAAAATTCATCCCGTTTTTGATCGCGAATGTGATGGGGTTTTCGCTGCCCGCTCTTGGCGTCATAAAAGTAGGGTTCATCAATTTCAATATCAATGTATAGGTTTAGGTTTTCGTCCAGGTAAACAAAATCGGGTTCGTAGGGTTTTTTATAAGTTTTTATGGGGTCAGCTAGCGCCAAATGAATGTGGATGTGACCGGGGAAGTAGCGCCTTAAAAATTCATAAAAATAGGCTTCAGTGACGCCCGGTTTGGGGTCGGTTGCGGCTTGGGGATGGGCGACGACCTGGCGCAAGGCCTGGTGGATTTTCGGTTGCCGCAGGGCACGCACCGCGTCGGCATGTTCCGCAAGCCAGGTCTCATGCGCCTGTTTTTGGGCCAGATACTGCTGGTGTTGCACTTGATAGTTTTGACATTGGCGGTGATATTGGTGCGCTTCCCAACTGTACCCCAGGGCCAACAAACCCACCCCCAGCAGCCCTACCCATAGCCCTGTGACTCCGGACAGGATTAGCCCAGCGGCAACAACCAGGCCCAGACCGACCAGCCAAGGCCAGCGGGGACGACGTTTAGGCGCAACCACAGGCACCGGACAGGGCGGCGCACCAGGAGGCAAGAGTTCTAAGGCCCGTTTGAGTCGGAGCGGCCATCGCACCACCGGATAAACCTCGACCATCCTACCACCCCCGCCAAATTGCCATGAGTAGCACCAACAGCGCCAAACCCAAAAACGTCTCTGCCAGTCCCAGCCGAGTGGCAATGAACCCCGTCACCGCCAGGGGCAAACTCAGGGCGATATTCACCGCATTGTTCTGTAAGCCAAAGACCTTCCCCCGCACCTCCTCCGGAGTTTCCGCCTGCAACAGGGTTTGCAGGGGAATGGCCACCAGCGCCGCGCCCCATCCCAAAGCCACATGCCACCCCAACGCCCAGGGCAGACTGCTGGTCGTGGCCGCCAAACCCACCAGCGCCGCCCCCATCACCAGGGAACCGATGGTACTCCAACGCCGATACGACCAAATCTTTGCCCGGAGGCAATTCAGACACAGGGCACCCACTGCCACCCCCACACCGGCAGCAGCCAGTAAAAAACCAAACTGGGAGGGACGCAGGAGCCGCTCTGCCAATTGAATCGTCAGCACGGCCAACGCCGCAAACACCGTATAGAGCACCACCAAATGCGCCACTGCCCCCCCTAACTGGGGCTTTGCCCGCAACAGTGCCCAACCCTCGCGCAAATCCCGCCCCACCTGCGCCAAGGTTTGCACCCCCCCGACCCGCTCCCGTTCTTGGGGACGCAACCACAACAGCAACACCGCCGCCAGCAAATACGCCCCTGCCACGACACCCTCTGGCCCCTGGGGGAAGACCTGCGCCGCCACACTCAGCAACGGATCGCCCAGCGCCAAACCCACCACCAAAGAGGCCATCATCGTCATCGTGTACAGGGAATTGGCCGACAGCAATTGCTCCGGAGGCACGATCAGGGGCAACACCGCCTGTTCCGCTGGCGCAAAAAATTGGGTCAAGGTGGAAACGGCAAAGGTAATTCCCAACAGCACTCCCCAGGTCACCCAGGGTTGCCAGTGAAACCACAGGCTGGGAATGACCAGCAAGACCAAGCCCCCCCGCAGCACATTCGTCACTAGCAACACCGGTTGTTTGCGCCAGCGGTCCACAAACACCCCCGCCAGGGAACCAAACAACACCGCCGGGATGGTAAACGCCACCATAATCCCACTCACCCAAGGGGTAATGCTGTCGCGGTCGGCAAACTGCTGATCCACCAGCGCGATCATCAGCACCAGATACACCTTGTCCCCAATCTGGGAAAACACCTGCGCCAACCACAGCACCAGGAAATTGCGATTCAACCACAGGCTCGCCAGGTCCGCTGTGGGTTTGGATTGGGTGACATTCATGGGGACTGCTGCCTCTCTGCCGTGATCGTACTATACAGCAGTGGCGCCGAGCGGATCGCCCGCTCCAGGTGATACTCCGCATAGCCCCGCAACAGAGGTTCCAAACTGCGCCAGGGCGGTGGGTCCGGCAACGGCACCAAAGGCGGCACCAGCAACGCCTGCAGTAATTGGACTTGGGCCGCAGACAAAATCCGAGAGGGTGGCATGTCCGGGGGCAGGGGCAAACGCACCAACCCGCCCAAGGGAATACTAAACCCCAGCCGTTCGCCTGGGGTCACCGGTCGTCCCGTCAGACAACACAGACGCACCTGGGGTTGCACACCCGCCAACGTCAACAACCGCATCACCCCCCGCACCACCAACTCCCAGGGTTCCGCTGGCGGCAGATGCGCCAATTGCCCCAGCAAATCCAAAAACGTCTGGTACAGTTCCCCCTGCGCTACATTGGCTAGAGCCTGCCCCAACACCAACTCGCTAAAGTACTGCGCTATGACCCAGCGGGTGTACTCGGCAGCCACCTGGGGGTAGGTCTGCACCAGGGTCGCCTGGGTGATTCGGTCCAGAGAACGCCCCACCCGCAGCTCCAACTGGTTCACCACCAAAAGGCCCGTATTGCCTGCCAAGGGCGAACGCGGTTTGCGCGCTCCTGGAGCCACCACCCGTTGCACCCCCTGTTCCGGGCTGAGAATGGTCAGCAGGCGGTCGGACTCCCCCAGCGGTTGCTGGTGTAGGTTGATGGCCGTGATCTGATAGGTGCGTCCCCCGCGCATGGTGTGGCTAGGCGCCAGACGGCTCCGAGGTCGCCTCCAGCGTGCTGGTGGTAGCGCGGCGACGGCGACGACGGGTATCCAGGGCACCGCTGACCGGGGGTTCTGGGGGAACCGGCGGACTGGGCGCTGACTCAGCAGGCGGAGACGCCGCCGGGGGTTCCGGGGCAACCGCCGAGGGAACCTCTGGGGCAGGCGTAGAGGCTGCCGCCGGCACCTCCTCCGGCAAACACACCGACACCACCACGTCCTGGAGATGGGTTTGGCCGGTCAACAGCAAGGGCGAAATGCCCATTTCCGCATACACCTGCTGTTCGGCGGGCGTCATCCCCACCGTGACCACTTGTGCTGGCGTGGGCGTGGGTTTGATGGGTCGCCGCCGCAAAGACTCCCGCTCCACCTCCTGCGGGGCGCGTCCCCGCTGACTGCCGTTGTTATGGTTGTTTGCGGCGGGGCTAGGAGGCGTAGGGAGCGGCGCAAAAGGCGGTACTTCCGGCTCCTTGCGGGGCGTTGGTTTCTCGTAACGGCGATGCCGACGACGATTGGCGCTACTGCGGTCATTCCCTCCCAAAGGCGTCACCGGGTACAAAGGCGTGCTAAAGCCCAACTCCGGGTTGGGACTGGGGGCAAACCCCAAATCCTCCAGAGTTTCTTGCCGTTCCCCATCCTCAAGACGCACCGCCTCCGTACTCGCCGGCTGCCCCGGCAACCGCGCCAAATGCCCCAGACCATTACAGGTGGGACAGGGCTGCCCAAACAGTTCATAGATGTTCTGCCCCTGGCGTTTGCGGGTCAATTCCACCAAGCCCAAATCCGACAGGTGGATGATCTGGGGACGTGCCTTGTCCGCCTTCAGGGCCTTGCTAAAGTGCTCCAACAGTTGCAGTTGGTCCCGCCGGTCTTCCATATCAATAAAATCGACGATGATCACGCCCCCGATATTGCGCAGGCGCAACTGGCGGGCAATCTCGGTTGCCGCTTCGTAATTGGTCCACAGCACCGTTTCCCGCGACGTCGCCGAACGGGTAAACGACCCGGAATTGACATCAATCACCGTCAGGGCTTCCGTCGGCTCAATCACGATATAACCGCCCTTGGGCAAATCCACCCGCGGTTTGAGGGCCTCCCGGATCGCCGCATTCACCCGAAAATACTCCAAAATGGGCGTCGGTTCCCGATGGTGGTCCACCAACACCCCCGGCGGCAACTTGCCACCCCCCCAGGTGGTGAGATGCTGCTTGACCCGTTTGACCCCCTCGGCGGTATCGGTGACAATGCGATTCACCTGGGACGTGTAAAAGTCCCGCAACACCCGTTGAACAAAATCATCATCCCGGCTGAGCAACCCCGGTCCCCGCGCCGCTGCGGCTTCCCGTTGAATCTTCTCCCACTGGCGTTTGAGGGCTTCTAGGTCCTCCATCACCGCCTCTTCACTCACCCCCTCCGCCTCGGTGCGCACCAACAACCCGGTTTGGGGGGGCTTGATCAACACCGCCAGCGCCCGCAACCGATGCCGCTCATTCTCATTGGTGATGCGCTGGGAGAGAAACACCCCCCGCCCGTAGGGCATAAACACCAAATACCGCCCCGGCAGGGTAATGTTGCCCGTCAACCGCGGACCTTTGTTCCCCGTCGGCTCCTTCATCACCTGCACCAGCACCCGTTGTTGGGGCAACAGCAGTTCCGTGATCGCCCCGGCAGTCCGCTTCAGGCGCAACGGCCCCAAATCCGACACATGGATAAACCCATTGCGTTCCGGGTCGCCAATGTTGACAAAGGCCGCATCAATCCCCGGCAACACATTTTCCACCACGCCCAAAAACACATCCCCCACCTGCAGATTGCCGGTTGCCACCACCAGCTCCTGAATCTGGTCATCGGCAAACACAGCCGCAATCCGATGTTGTTCAGCGAGAATAATCTGTTTAGACATTCATACTCCTTGGATGAACCGTTTGCCCGGTCGCCCCTGGTACGCTTCGGTTCCCTGCTCACCCGCAGGTGACCCACAACGACCGCTGCGTACCGAATACCGATAATTACCAGTGTCAAAACCTATCGTCGCACCCAGGGTCTTATAGCCGACCCGCACGCACCAGGAAGCATCCCAGGTTAACGCCTATTATAACCTTTCCCTGCCCCTGTAGTTACCAACCCCAGGTCCCCGGTGCTCCCTTAAACGGCCCCACCAAATTGGCGGTAATCCAGCCGCCATAAAACCCCCCCGGTTGGGGCGTCACCACTTCCCCCGCCACCAAACACCGGTCCAGTTTCCCGGCATAAAACGCCAAATAACCCCGGATCGGGGCAAAGGCCGCTGTCGGTTGCGGATAACTCCAGGCCACGTCCGGCACCACCTGCCCACCAACCACCAAATCGTAATAGCGGGCTTGCCCCTTCCATTCACAGACACTCTGGCGCGCATTGGGGCGCAGATACTGCATTTGAATATCCTGGGGGGGCAGATAGTACACCGGCGGATGGCTGGTTTCCAACACCCGATACGCCCGCTCCGTACAGGCCAAACAGATGCCGTGGGTATAAATCTCAATCCGTTGCGCCGTCGCCTCCAACCGAGGTGGCCGGGGGTAATCCCACACGCATTCCCGAGGCAGCACACTACCCATACAACCAAAGCATGGTCACAGGAACATAGCACTCTGTACAAGATGCGCAAAAAACATGCTCAAACCCTGACGCCGCCACGTTGGTCATTACCAAGCCCACGCCTTGTGTCCCAACTCAGAACCCCTTGGCCCGCTGTTTTGGCGCCAGCCGGTCGGCACCAATCCCATCCCCTAAAAATCATCATCGTCATCGAATTGGTCGGAATTGTCCATTTCCCAGGTGCTTGGGCGGGAACGCCGGGGTGGATATTGGGGACGGGGACGCCGGGGCCGGGTGCGCTCTTGCGGTTCCGGTGCGGCGGTGACAATAGCCGTTTCGGCCTCGGCCTGCTCCTCCCTATCCCAGTCCCGGTACGCCGGAGTCGATTCGCCACGCATCTGGGCACGGGGCGTCTGCGGCAATTCCGCTTCCCACGCATCCACCGGGTCGAGGACCACCTCCGAGGGCCGTCGCCGACTGGTACGCCGGGGTGCTTCGGCAGAGACATCCTGCCGGCTCCTGTCCCGGTCGGCATCACGATAACTAGGCGGAGGATAACCGTCCCGTGGCCGCCGGGGAGGAATTTCCCGCCCCCGCTGGGTGGGATTTTTACTGCGCAAAATCAAATTCTCCCACGTCAAGGCCACCAACGCCCCAATCATCAACACCTGCTGAAAAACCAGCCCAAACCCCAAATTGCCAAAATTCGCCAGCAGGATTAACCCACTCAACAGGGCAATAATGGCATACACCACATCGGCATCCCGCCGCAGCGCAGGCCGCAACCGCCCTAGAAAAAATAAAATGACACCACCCAGAATCAGAACAATGCCAAGAAAAATTGGGGCGGGAATACCAATACCCACAGCAGACTCCTTCTTACCGTGAATTAGGGCGGTGCGGGTGTGGCATCGCCACCTGGCAACACCGTTACCCCCATTCTAAGATGACCGCCGGATTTTGTCCTTTTGGCTGACAAACAGCAACGCTGCCGTCGTCGGGATCACCACAATCAACGTCCCGGCCAGCAAGCTGTAGAAGAAATTCATCAAACTGGGAGTCATAGCACTACCGCACCAGGTTAGGTCGTTTCCCATTCTAGCTGAAGTGGGTTGTCTCTAGGGGGCCAGGCGACCGTTGGGCAAGCGTGCCCCTTTGAACTTGGCGCCGGCGGTCTGTTGGGTCAGCCGTGCGCCTCGCAAATCTGCTTCGCTCAGGTCGGCCCCTTCCAGCAACACCTCCATCAAATCCGCCTGGGTCAGCACGGCGCGGCTGAGGTTGGCGCCGCGCAGGTCGGCACGGTGAAAATTCACGCCGGTCAATTCCCGCCGACTCAAATCCACCCCCTGGAGATTGCAGCCGGAGAGGTCGCAGCGGTGCATTTTGGCGTCGGTGAGGATGGTCATGCGCAAATCGGTGCCTGCCAAATTGACCCCCACCAGGTTGGCGTTGGTGAAATTGGCGCCCCACAGTTGCGCCCCCCGCAAATCCGCCCCGGCCAATACCGCCCCGCTCAGGTTGGCCCGGATGAGGTTGACCCGCCGCAGGTCTGCATCGGTCAAGTTCCCATCTGTCAGCACCGCTAGGCTCAAATCGGTCCAGCCCTCGCCGCCGTTGAGGTCCGCCCCCAGCAGCATCGCCCGGTTCAAGGTGGCTGCACTCAAACAGGCTTGGCGCAGACACACCCGCCCCAATTCGGCCCCGGTCAGGTCGGCGCGAACTAGGTTTGCTCCGGTCAAATCTGCCCGATACAGGTCCGCTCGGGTGAGGTTGCTGCCGGCCAAATCGGCGCCTTGCAAATTGGCCTGGGTCAAACTCACGCCGCTCAATTCGCTCTGGGTGAGCACGGTGCCTGCCAGATTCGCTTCCCCCAAATCCGCCCCCGCCAGATGCGCCCGCGCCAGATACGCCCCTTGCAGATTCACCGCCCGCAGGTTGCTCCCTGCCAGAATCGCGCCGCTCAAACTGGCCTGCCGCAAATCCCCATGGGCCAAATCCGCTTCCGTCAGGTCGGCACCATCCAACTGCGCCCGGAACAAACTGGCGCCCCTGAGGTTGGCCTCCAGCAGATTCGCCCCCCGCAAATCCGCCTCGCTGAGGTTGGCCTGTTGCAAATTCACCCGCACCAATTCGCCATGACTCAGGTTGGCTTGGGATAAATTTGCGCCTGCCAACTGGCTGTAACACAGGTAGGCGCCCTGGAAATTGGCACGCACCAGGAAGGCCTCATTCAACACCAGACCTTCTAACATACACCCGGCCATCTGTACCCGGGGGAAGGACCGAGCACCGGCATGGTAGGCATCCTGGAGTTCGCAGGGGGTGGGCATAGGGGACAAGGTTCGGCGATAGAGGGGGTGTGTATCTGTGCTGCCCAGAACCGATGTTCCCGCTACAGTATGGACTGAGGATGAATGCGGATCAGGGAGAATCTGCGCCCGCCATTCTATGTTTATCATGCCCACAAAGGTTGGGATTTGGCAGTGCTGCTGGCATTTTTTTAGTTTTTGTTTGGTGGTGGCGGGTGTGGGTGGGCCGTCGCCGGTACAGGCGGCAGAACGGCTGGTGTTGGTCGCGGGGGATACCCACTGGAGTATTGCCCTGGTGGATGTCCAAACCTGGGTGGATTCCGGGCAACCGCCAGAGAGCCTTGCCCCCTTGGCCCAACTGCTGGCGCCCCCTGTGCTGGCTGACCTCCGCCGGTGGTTGACCCAGCCTGTGCCCCTGACCCCACCCCAAAGCCGACAGTTGCTCTCTAGCGAAGTGGGGCAGCAGCTTCTCGACCGCCTCGGGCAATTCCTCATTCCCCCTGACCCCCAGGCTCTCAAACGGGCATTGGTGCTCCTGGTGCGCCAATCCCGACCCCTGACCGCCCTGCGCCTGCTTGAGGCTTTTCCTGCCGAGACGGTGGCAGTGGATGCCCTGGCGGTGGCCCATTTGCTCCTGCACGCCCAGACCCAACAACAACAGGCTGCGCACATGCTGGCTAGCTTGCCCCTGTTGCCTCCCACTGGCTTTACCCCCCCTTGGGTAGGTCGGCCCTGGCAAACCCAGCAGTGGGGGTTTCGCCCCCCCGACCAGCCCCAGCGCTGGCTTAGGGTGCAGGTGGTTTATCCGGCGGGGGCGCAACCCGTGCCGGTGGTGCTCTTCAGTCACGGGGTCGGACAAACCGGGCGCAGTTTGCTGTACCTAGGCGAATTTCTGGCCAGCCAGGGCATAGCGGCAGCAGTCATCACCCATCCAACCACCCCTGCCCTTGCGGAGTTTCAGGAACGTCCCCAGGACATCCAGCGGGTTTTGGCCAATCTGGCGCAACATCCCTTACACCGACGGCTCGATCTAAACCGGGTGGGACTGCTGGGGTACTCCCTGGGGGGCTATACCGTGCTGGTGGCTGCTGGTGCCCAGCCCCAATTCCCGGAGTTGCAACGCCGCTGCCAGGACCAGTTGGCGCTGTTAAATCTCTCGCTGGTTCTCCTGCAATGCCATGCACTAGCCCATTCCCCTTGGCCGCCTGTGCCCCCCGACCCCCGGATTCGCGCCGTGATGGCGATTAACCCAGCCATTGGCGGCATTTTGGGCGCGGCGGGACTGGCCACCGTGCGTGCGCCGGTGATGCTGGTGGGTGGGGGCAGCGATTGGGTCACACCGGTTGTCCCAGAGCAAATTCAGCCCTTTGCCGGATTGCGTGGCCCCAACCATTACCTCGTCATTCTGCCTACTGCCGGTCACACCGACGGCCTGGACGAAGCCCGTCAATGGCACCCGGCGCGGTTGCCACCCCTGCCCTACGCCCTTGCCCATCTAAGCCGCGAATTTTTCCGTAGCCATCTTTTCCCCTATGCGCCTGCACTCACCCCCGAACACCTGCGCCAGCCCACCCTTCCCTTACGGGTGCGCCATACCCACCCCTGACAGGGATTTTATTCTTTAATTCTTATTTCTTAATTTCACGTTCGCGTCAGCGGTGCGTAGCCCTAGCGCCCTTACCGAACAATTGACGTTCTCAAGAGGAGCGACTAGCCGCGGCTGTGCTGCCTTGCCCCTGGAATCGAGGGCGTTGAAGCCACCGCCCCATTCCAGCGTCCAGAGGGTGATACCCTAGCCCAACAGCGCTCGCGCCGCCTGCACCACATTCGCCACCGTCATCCCGAATTTCTCCATGCACACCGGCCCTGGCGCCGAAGCCCCAAACCGGTCAATCCCCAACGCTTTGCCCTGCAAACCCACGTACTTGTACCAGCCGTCGGTCACCCCCGCTTCGATGGAAATCCGCTTGGTCACCGTCGGCGGCAGGATACGGTCCCGATACTCCTGGGGTTGGGCATCAAACAAACGGGTACAGGGCATTGACACCACCCGCACCTTTTTGTCCGCCAATTGCGCCGCCGCCTGCACCGCCAGTTCCAACTCCGACCCGGTGGCAATCAAAATCAAGTCGGGATGGTCACAGCCACAGTCCACCACGATATAGGCGCCCTTGGCGACCCCTTCCACACTCGTCCCCGGCACGGGATTGACCGCCTGGCGGGTAAACACCAACACCGACGGGGTGTGGGTCGCCTCCAAGGCCACCTGATAGGCCCCCACCGTTTCCCGCGCATCCGCCGGACGAAACACGTAGAGATTGGGAATCAGCCGCAGCGACGCCAACGTCTCCACCGGCTGGTGGGTTGGACCGTCTTCTCCTAGGGCCACCGAATCGTGGGTCATCACGTGCAACACCCGCACCTGGGACAGCGCCGAGAGCCGAATCGCCGCCCGCATATAGTCAGTGAAAATCAAAAACGTGGCGTCGTAGGGAATCAACCCCCCATGCAACGCCATGCCATTGGCAATCGCCCCCATGGCATGCTCGCGCACCCCAAACCGGAAATTGCGCCCGTGATAAGAACCCGCCTGAAATTCGGGAATCCCCTTCAAATAGGTCATATTCGAGTGCGCCAAATCCGCCGAACCGCCCAGCAGTTCGGGGATCGCCCCTGCCAAGGCATTCAGGCACAGCTTGGACAAATTGCGGGTGGATTCCTTACCGGTTTCGGCCACCGGCGCCAGTGCCTCCTTCCAGCCTGCGGGCAATTCCCCCCGCATGATCCGCTCAAATTCCGCCGCCTCTTCAGGATACGCCTGCTTGTAAGCCGCAAAGCGGGCCTGCCATTCTGCCTCGGCTGCCGCCCCTTTGGCCACCGCCTGCCGGAAATGCTGCAACACCTCCTCAGGAATATAAAAATCCGGTTCCAAAGGCCAGCCCAGATTTTGCTTCGTCAACTTTACTTCCTCCGGCCCCAAAGGCGCTCCATGCACCGCTTCCGTCCCCGCCTTGTTGGGCGAACCGTAGCCAATCGTGGTTTCGACGATGATCAACGAAGGCTTATCCGTCACCGCTTTCGCTTCGGCAATCGCCGCCCGAATAGCAGCCAAATCGTGGTTGCCATCGGCCACCTTTTGCACATGCCAACCGTAGGCCTCGTAGCGCTTGCCCACATCCTCCGTAAACGTAATCTCCGTTCTGCCATCAATGGAGATGTGGTTGCTGTCATAGAGCATGATCAACTTGCCCAGCTTCAAATGCCCCGCCAGGGACGCCGCCTCTGCCGCCACCCCTTCCATGTTGCAGCCATCCCCCAGGATCACATAGGTGTAATGGTCCACGATGGTATGGCCGGGCTTGTTGAACCGGGCAGCCAGGTGCGCTTCCGCAATCGCCAATCCCACCGCATTCCCCACCCCTTGACCAAGCGGGCCGGTGGTCACCTCCACCCCAGGCGTTTCAAAGTTTTCCGGGTGTCCTGGTGTAATCGAACCCCACTGGCGAAACTGTTTGAGGTCGTCCAGGCTGACATCATAGCCGGTCAAATGCAGCAAAGCGTACTGCAACATACAGCCGTGCCCTGCCGACAGGACAAACCGATCCCGGTCCGGCCACTTGGGATTGCGGGGGTTAAATTTCAGGAACTCTTGCCAGAGGACATAGGCCATCGGGGCTGCACCCATGGGCAAACCCGGATGACCGGACTTAGCCTTTTGCACCGCATCCACAGCGAGGAAGCGAATGGTATTGATGGCCAGTTGCTCGATATTGGCAGGGGCAGCGACGGTCATAGCATTCACCTCTGGTAACAGTCGGCGCAATCAGTTTCATTGTGCCATAGGGTGGCGACCCAGACAGGTCACGCAACAGGTTAAATTACGCTAAAGCAGGTCACCCACGGTTGCCATGCACGGAATTTTGCAGGTATGTTGCCCGGATCAGCGGGGCTTGGTCGCCAAAATCAGCCAATTTGTCCACCAGTGGGGCGGCAACATCGTCCATGCGGACCACCACCTGGACGAGGGCCTCTTCCTGAGCCGCTTGGAGTGGGAGTTGGCCGGGTTTGGCTTGTCTCCTGCTGCCACCCGCCGGGAATTTGCTCTGCTAGCCCAGGCGCTGGCTGCCCAGTGGTCCTACCACACCAGCGATGAACGCCCGAAAATTGCCATTTTTGTCGGCAAGCAAAGCCATTGTCTGTGGGATTTGATCTGGCGCTACCAGGCGGGGGAATTGCCGGGGGAAATTGCCTTTATTGTTAGTAATCACCAGGAATGTGCCCCCATCGCTGCCCAATTTCATATCCCCTACCATTACATTCCCACCCAGGATAAAGGCCAGGCAGAAAAGCAGCAATTAGCCCTCATTCAAACCCATCAGATTGAACTTGTGATTCTGGCGAAATATATGCAAATTCTCAGCCCAGAGTTCCTAGCCCAATGTCCGCCGGTGATTAACATTCACCATTCTTTTTTGCCAGCTTTTCCCGGTGCCAATCCCTACCAACGGGCGCACCAACGGGGCGTAAAAATTATTGGCGCTACTGCCCATTACGTCACCCCGGAACTGGATGCCGGGCCGATTATTGAACAGGATGTGGTGCGGGTCAGCCATCGGGATACGGTCGCGGATTTGATTCGCCAGGGGCGGGATGTGGAGCGGCAGGTGTTGGCGCGGGCAGTGCGTTGGCATCTGGAACGGCGGGTGCTGGTGTACCACAACAAAACAGTAGTGTTTGCTTGAAAACACGCCTGATGCCGTAAGATGTTAAGTAACTATGCTTACGTCTGAGTACTTGACAAGGAAGGGGGAGTAGTGAATCTCATGTCAACCAAAACCATGCATCAAATCAATTGGGAATACCCTATTAAAGATTTGCTAGGAATTACAGTATCTCTAATTTTTTTCATACATTGCTATCGGTAGCCTAAACTTTAAGTATAGTCAAGCAGGGTAAGGTCGTCGTATTATAGGATAGATGCTGTGGAGAAAAGCGATGGCAAGACTATACAGTTACGATTTGCGTCAAAAAGCAGTCGAAGCAGTCTTAAAGGGGGCAAAACGAGTTGAGGTTAGTGAGTTATTTGGTATGAGCATCAGAACCGTACAAAGATGGTTAAAAATGTGGTCAGAAACTGGTGATTATCGGCCGAAACAGAACGATCAAAAAGGTCATAGTGCTAAGCTTACTGATT
>NZ_JBRCEP010000098.1:0-12164 GCF_053491055.1 Gloeomargarita sp. | reverse complement strand
CAGGGGAAGTGACGCCTGGGGAGATTCCTCTGCCGGGGTCGGTTCGCCGACTAGGCATGAATCGTTGAATCAGGAAGGAAGCAACAAGTTGAACGAAAGTCCGCTTTTGTTCAGCGTTGTGTAAGTCTTTCGGAGCGGCCTTGCTGATGAGCGATGGGAAATTCCGGTGGAACCCTGCAACAAAAGTTCATAAATTCGCAGCCGGCAAGATGCTTAATGAGAATGCAGCGCCTCAAGGACAATGCTTAGTATCACGAGGCTGGATGCCCATTTGGGCACAAACCCTCAACATCTTAAGATTCAAGGTGAATTTTTATTTTTTGATTTGTTTGCTCATTGATGGGCTCAACGGTCAGGGTGAGCGTTGCCGGGGATGCCGTCCTGGTTTTAGACTGGGGCTGGTGAAGTTACAGGCACGTTTATGGTGACAGTGTTGGCTGGGCTGTGGTATGCGCCGCTGGCGAGTCTGGAAGTGGGCGAACATTTGTACTGGCACCTGGGCAAGCTGAAAATTCACGGCCAGGTGTTTATCACGTCGTGGGTGGTGATGGCTCTGTTGATCGGGGCGGCGTGGTTGGGGACGCGCAAGGCCCAACGGGTACCGCAGGGATGGCAGAATTTTATGGAGTATGTGCTGGATTTTGTGCGCACCTTGACCCGCGATCAGTTGGGCGAAAAGGAATACCGCGCCTGGTTGCCGTTTGTGGGGACTTTGTTTTTGTTCATTCTCACCTGCAACTGGACCGGGATTTTGCTGCCCTGGAAGTTGATTGAACTCCCGGCGGGGGAATTGGCGGCAAGTACGAATGATATTAATACGACGGCAGCCCTGGCCCTGCTGACGTCCCTGGCCTATTTTTATGCCGGGTTTAGCCGCAAGGGGTTGCTGGGCTATTTCAAGGGGTATTTGTACCCTTCGCCAATCATGTTGCCTTTTAAGATCATTGAGGATTTCACCAAGCCCCTGTCCTTGAGCTTCCGGTTGTTTGGGAATATTTTGGCGGATGAGTTGGTGGTGGGGGTGTTGACCTTTTTGGTGCCGGTGCTGTTGCCGGTGCCGATGATGGTGCTGGGGCTGTTCCTCAGCGGGATTCAGGCCCTGATTTTTGCCACCTTGGCCTCGACCTACATCGCCGAAGCCCTGGAAGACCACGAGCACGGGGAACAGGAGGCAGAAATGGCCTAAGATGGTTGTGGTACTGGGAACAAAACCTGGTATTGTGATCTGCGGGGCCTTTGTATCCCGTTACATAACCCTACTGCGAGGATGGATTTATGGATGGTTTGACGTCTGCTGCTTCGGTGTTGGCCGCTGCGTTGGCGGTGGGCCTGGGGTCCATTGGACCGGGTTTGGGTCAAGGTCGTGCCGCGGGTCAGGCGGTGGAAGGGATTGCCCGGCAACCGGAGGCGGGAGAAAAAATCCGGGGCACGCTGTTGCTGAGTTTGGCGTTTATGGAAGCCTTGACGATTTACGGGCTGGTGGTGGCGCTGGTGCTGTTGTTTGCGAACCCGTTTGCCGGTTAAATAAGGAGGAAACGGATGGGGCCTGGTGGGTTGCCCATCGGGCCTGCAAGGGAGAGAACAGGGGATGCACATGGTGTTGGGGCTGGGATTGTTGGCGGAAGCGGGCGGGTTGTTTGACCTGGATGCGACCCTGCCGCTGATGGCGCTCCAGTTTTTGGTGCTGGTGGCGGTCTTGAATGCCGTGTTTTACAAGCCCTTGCTGCGGGTGGTGGATGAACGGGAAGAATACATCCGGTCCAAGCAGGCACAGGCGCGGGAATGGCAGGACAAGGCGGCGCAGTTGACCCAGCAGTACGACCAGGAGTTGGCGCTGGCCCGGCGGGAAGCCCAGCAAACCCTGAATACGGCGCAGGAACAGGCTAAGCAGGAAGCCCAGGCCCAGATTCGGGTGGCGCAACAGGCGGCGCAGGCACAGATTGCGCAAGCCCAGGCGGATTTGGCAGCGCAACAGGCCCAGGCGTTGGCCCAGTTGGAACCCCAGGTGCAGGACTTGGCAGCAGCAATTTTGGCAAAGTTATTGGTCTAGGCGATGGAGTTCCTACGGCTGGCAATGGCGGAAGCGGCAAGCGGGGTGCGTTTCAATCCCGACCTATTGCGCACCAATACGCTGAATATTTTGGTGGTATTGGGGTTGGTGATTTACTACGGGCGGGGGTTCCTGGGGAATCTGCTGCGGGAACGGCAGCAGGCCATTGTCCAGGCGATTACCCAGGCGGAGACGGCCCACCAGGAGGCGGCAGTGGCGTTGCAGACTGCGCAAAAGAATCTGGCGCAGGCGCAGGTGCAGGCCGCCCAGTTGAAGGAAGAAGGCAGGGAGCGGGCGGCCCAGGCGCGGGCGGCAATGCTGGCGATGGCGGCGCAGGAGGTGGAGCGCATCGGTCTGCAGGCGCAACAGCGGATTGAATTGGAGCAGGAACGGACGGTGGAGGCGATTCGGCGCCGGCTTACGGAGTTGGTTTTGGCGCAGGTGACGGCGCAGTTGCCAACCCGCTTGACCCCGGAGGTGCATCACCGTTTGATTGACCAGGGTATTGCTCGCTTGGGAGGTGGGGGATGACGACCCAGGTGGCGCGTTTGACCGAACCCTACGCCGAGGCGCTGTTGGATTTGGCCAAAAGCCAGAATTTGGTTGAGCCTATTGAGCAGGAATTGGCCGAGATCAAACAGTTGCTCCAAAGCGTCCCGGCGTTGGCACAGGTGTTGCAACGGCCAACGGTTCCCCCGGAACAGAAAAAAAATCTCCTGCGGCGGGTGTTGACGGGGCAGGTGCAGCCGCTGGTGTTGAATTTCCTGCTGCTGTTGGTGGACCGGGGGCGCATTGTGCTGCTGGAGCGGATCATTACGACGTTTCAGGAGATGGCGCGGCAATGGCGGGGCATCCAGTTGGCGCGGGTGCGCGCGGCGGTGCCGTTGACCCCGGAACAGCGCCAACGTTTGGCCGAACGGCTGGCCCAAAGGTGTGGCGCTCGGCAGGTAGAGGTGGAAGTGACGGTGGACCCTTCCCTGCTGGGGGGGTTTACGGTGCAGTTGGGTTCGCAGTTTTTGGATGTAAGTTTGCGGAGTCAGTTGCAACGGCTGGCGCTCCGTTTGACGCAAAGTGTTGTTTAGTCCCTAAGCCCACGAGGAAAGAAGGTTATGATCACGATCCGGCCCGATGAAATTAGCCAAATTATCCGCCAGCAAATCGAGCAGTACGACCAGGCGGTAGAGGTCGCCAATGTGGGAACTGTGCTCCAGGTGGGAGACGGGATTGCCCGCATCTATGGCCTGGAAAAGGTGATGGCCTCGGAGTTGTTGGAATTTAGCGACGGCACGGTGGGGATTGCCCTCAACCTGGAGCAGGACAACGTGGGGGCGGTGTTGATGGGCGATGGCCGGAATATCTCCGAAGGGAGTACGGTCAAGGCCACGGGTAAAATTGCCCAGATACCGGTGGGGGAAGCCCTGATCGGGCGGGTGGTGGACCCCTTGGGCCGACCGATTGACGGCAAAGGGCCGGTGAACACCACAGAAAGTCGGTTGTTGGAATCGCCCGCGCCGGGGATTGTGGCGCGCCGGTCGGTGTACGAACCGCTCCAGACGGGGATTACGGCGATTGACGCCATGATTCCCATCGGGCGGGGGCAGCGGGAGTTGATTATTGGGGACCGGCAAACGGGGAAGACGGCGATTGCCCTGGATACGATTCTGAACCAGGCGGACCAGGACGTGATCTGTGTGTATGTGGCGATTGGCCAAAAGGCGTCCTCGGTGGCCCAGGTGGTGGGGGTGATGGAGGAACGGGGAGCGATGAAGTATTCGATTGTCGTGGCGGCTAACGCCGATGAACCGGCCACGTTGCAGTATTTGGCGCCCTATGCGGGGGCGGCGATTGCCGAGTATTTTATGTATAAGGGCAAGGCGACGCTGGTGATTTACGACGACCTGACCAAGCAGGCGCAGGCGTACCGGCAGATGTCGCTCCTGTTGCGGCGGCCCCCGGGGCGGGAAGCGTATCCAGGGGATGTGTTTTACCTGCACTCCCGGTTGTTGGAGCGGGCGGCGAAGCTCAACGATGCCTTGGGGGGTGGGAGTATGACGGCCCTGCCTATTATCGAGACGCAGGCGGGGGACGTGTCGGCCTACATTCCGACCAATGTGATTTCGATTACGGACGGGCAGATTTTCCTGTCGGCGGATTTATTTAATGCGGGGGTGCGCCCGGCGATCAATGTGGGGATTTCCGTGTCGCGGGTAGGTTCGGCGGCGCAGATCAAGGCCATGAAGCAGGTGGCGGGCAAACTGAAGTTGGAGTTGGCGCAGTTTGCCGAATTGGAGGCGTTTTCCCAGTTTGCTTCCGATTTGGACAAGGCCACCCAGGAGCAGTTGGCGCGGGGGCAGCGGATTCGGGAGATGCTCAAGCAACCCCAGTTTTCGCCCTTGCCGGTGGAAGAGCAGGTGGCGATCATCTATGCCTGTACCAACGGGTATGTGGATGACCTGGCTTTGGAGCAGGTACAACCGTTTTTGACGGGGCTGCGGGAGTATCTGCGGGTGAACAAGCCGGGGTTTGGCGAGGCGATACGGACGGAGAAAAAACTCACGCCGGAGGCCGAAACCCTGCTCAAGGAAGGGATTACGGAGTACAAAGCCAGTTTCACGGCGTAGGGGGCGGTCATGGCCAGTTTGAAGGCGATCCGGGACCGGATCAAAGCGGTGAAAAATACCCGCAAGATTACCGAGGCGATGCGGTTGGTGGCGGCGGCCAAGGTGCGGCGGGCGCAGGAGCAGGTGTTGGCAACCCGGCCCTTTGCCGACCGGTTGGCGCAGGTGTTGTACGGGTTGCAGTCCCGGTTGCAGTTGGAAGATTTGGATGTGCCGTTGCTGCAGCAGCGACCGGTGCGGCGGGTGGCGTTGCTGATCCTCTCGGGGGACCGGGGGTTGTGCGGGGCCTACAATGCCAACGTCATTCGGCGGGCGGACAACCGGATCACGGAGTTGCGGCAATTGGGGCTGGACTATGTGTTGATTCCGGTGGGGCGCAAGGCCACCCAGTATTTCACCCGTCGTCAGCACCCGATTGACCGGTCGTTTACCGGGTTGGAGCAGATTCCTACTGCTGAGGAAGCCCGCCGGATCAGCCAGGAGGTGCTGAGCCTGTTTCTTTCCGAGGATGTGGACCGGGTGGAATTGATTTACACCCGTTTTGTGTCGCTGATTAGTTCGCGACCGGTGGTGCAGACGATTTTGCCCATGTCCTTGCAGGGGTTGGAACCTCAGGACGACGAGATTTTCCGGTTGACCACCCGCGAGGGGCGGTTGGAGGTGGAACGCCGCCCCCAGGCCCAAGCCCGTGCCGCGGTGTTTCCTCAGGAGATGATTTTTGAGCAGGACCCGGTGCAGATTTTTAGCGCCCTGTTGCCCTTGTATCTCAACAACCAGATGCTCCGGGCGTTGCAGGAGGCGGCGGCCAGCGAATTGGCGGCGCGGATGACGGCGATGAACAATGCCAGTGACAACGCCAAAGCCCTGATCAAAACCCTCACCCTGTCCTACAACAAGGCGCGGCAAGCGGCCATTACCCAGCAAATTTTGGAGGTGGTGGCCGGGGCCAACGCGCTCAAGGATTAGCCTGTCTGGGCGGGTGGTGGGATTGTCATTTCCAAAAACGTGGGATATTTTTATGTCGGTAGAACACCTGACAAGTACGTTTGCTTCGGGCGCTTTCTAGGGAAAAAAAGGAATGTTTTAATATCTTGAGCGCAGTCGTGTTGAACCCTACCACAAAAGTTCATAAGTTCGCTTCAGGCCACATGCGGAATGGGAAAATTAATGAGAAAATTTTTTAAGGGTGGGTTGGACGCTGGGCCGGGTGGGGCGATAAACGGGTTTACAATGATTTACCAAAGTACAAGTTGTGGGATAGGCTGGGCTACCATAAAACAGAGGGTCGCCAAGCGGGGGGTGGCGGGGTGTCCCCGGTCGCAAATTGGTATCCTGTTGCCATTGGAGGAGTCAAACCCGTGCATCTGAGCGAAATTACCCATCCGAATCAATTACATGGTTTGTCCATCCCGGAGTTGGAAGCGATTGCCCGGCAGATTCGCGAGAAACATCTGCAAACCGTGGCCGTGACGGGCGGGCATCTGGGGCCGGGTTTGGGGGTGGTGGAACTGACTTTGGGCTTGTATCAGACCTTGGACCTGGACCGGGACCGGGTGGTGTGGGATGTGGGCCATCAGGCCTATCCGCACAAGATGATTACGGGGCGGTATCACCAGTTCCATACCCTGCGCCAAAAAAATGGGATTGCGGGCTATCTCAGGCGCTCAGAAAGCCGGTTTGACCATTTTGGGGCGGGGCATGCCTCGACCAGTATTTCCGCGGCCTTGGGCATGGCGATTGCCCGGGATATGCGGGGTGAGGATTATAAGGTGGTGGCGATTATCGGCGATGGGGCGCTCACCGGCGGCATGGCCCTGGAGGCGATTAACCATGCGGGGCATTTGCCGAAAACCCGTTTGCTGGTGGTGCTCAATGACAATGAGATGTCTATTTCTCCCAATGTGGGGGCGATTCCGCGCTATTTGAATAAACTGCGCCTGAGTCCGCCTGTGCAGTTTTTGACGGAAAATTTGGAGGAGCAATTTAAGCATTTGCCCTTTGTGGATGCAGCCCTGGCGCACAACATGAAAGAGGGGATGAAACGGCTGACGGTGCCCAAGGTGGGGGCGGTGTTTGAGGAATTGGGATTTACCTATTTTGGGCCGGTGGATGGGCATAATCTCGCGGAATTGATTGACACGTTCCAGCGGGCGCACCAAATCTGTGGGCCGGTGTTGGTGCATGTGGCGACCGTCAAGGGGAAAGGTTACGAGGTGGCCGAGCAGGACCAGGTGGGGTATCACGCCCAGAATGCCTTTGACTTGGCCACGGGCAAACCCAAACCGGCGGGCAAACCCAAGCCCCCCACCTATTCCAAGGTGTTTGGGCAGACTTTGACGCGCTTGGCGCAGGAGAATCCCAAAATTGTGGGCATTACGGCGGCGATGGCGACCGGAACGGGGTTGGACATTCTGCAAAAACATTGCCCCAATCAGTATATTGATGTGGGGATTGCGGAACAGCACGCGGTGACGTTGGCGGCTGGGTTGGCCTGCGAAGGGATGCGTCCGGTGGTGGCAATTTACTCCACGTTTTTGCAACGGGCGTTTGACCAAATTGTGCATGATGTGTGTATTCAAAAGTTGCCGGTATTTTTCTGCATGGACCGGGCCGGGATTGTGGGGGCGGATGGGCCGACCCACCAGGGGATGTATGACATTGCCTATCTGCGGTGTCTGCCCCACATGGTGTTGATGGCGCCCAAGGATGAGGCGGAATTGCAGCGGATGATTGTCACGGGGATTCAGTACACCGAAGGGCCGATTGCCGTGCGCTATCCGCGGGGGAATGGCTACGGGGTGCCGTTGATGGAGGAGGGTTGGGAACCGTTGCCGATTGGCAAAGGGGAACTGTTGCGGCACGGGCAAGATGTCCTGCTGGTGGCCTACGGTGCGATGGTGGTGCCGGCCATGCAGACGGCAGAACGACTCAAGGAGCATGGGGTGGATGCGGCAGTGGTCAATGCCCGGTTTGCCAAACCGTTGGATACGGAGTTGCTTGTGCCGCTGGCTCAGGAGATTGGCCGGGTGGTGACCCTGGAGGAGGGCTGTTTGCCGGGGGGCTTTGGCAGTGCGGTGGCGGAAGCCCTATTGGATGCGGGGGTGCTCGTACCGCTTTTGCGTATCGGTGTGCCGGATATTTTGGTAGAGCACGCCCAACCGGAGGAATCGAAGGCGGATTTGGGGTTGACGCCCCCCCAGATGAGCGAACGGATTCGCCACTTTCTGGGGCAGACGGCGGTGGTCAGGGTCGCGGAGTGACGGATTGCGGCGACCGGAAGTTCTCCACGCTTGCGGCAGGGGGGGTTGCTCATGACCTTCGCCAAACTCCCCGGCCGCTTGCAGAGTCGTTCTGCGCACGCGCATCAATACTTGTTCATGCGTTGATCCAGCCGGATGAATTGCCGGTTCACCCCCTCCCACAACTGGCGGTTATGGGGGTCAAGCCGCAGGGCTTTTTTCAGATAGGTGCGCGCCTTGTCCCATTCTCCCTGGTCAATCAAAGCCCTGCCCCAGCGTTGGTAGGTTTCGGCTTGCCAGGTGGGAATGTCCGGGTCCTGGGCAAACCGTTGCGCCAGGGTGTCCAACAGGGCCACTGCCCGGGCAAACCGTCCCTGTTCCAAGAAGGTGCGCCATTGCACCTGAAATTTATGCTTGAGGGACTGCTCCTCCTGGCTAAGGGGGGAAGGCCGCGGCGGCTCCGGCTGGGAATGCCGCACTTCCACCCGCACCCGTCCTGTCGCCCGCGCTGGCTCAGACGTCCGGGTCGCCCAATGTTCGCGGAGATAGGTGTAGGCCTGGTGCAGGGCAATAAACCGTTCATGGCTGGCACGGTCACCGGGGTTGACATCCGGGTGATACTGCCGCGCCAAACGGCGATAAGCGGTCTTGATCTCCGCCAGGGGCGCCCCCACCGTTAGCCCCAAACACTGATAGCTCTGGACCAGCTTGGGGTCGGCCATATCACGGAGCTTTCCCCTCAATCACCTTGTCCACAATCCCGTACGCCAGCGCCTCCTGCGCCGACATGTAAAAATCCCGCTTTTGGTCCCGCTGAATTTTCTCCAACGGTTGTCCGGTGTGGTGCGCCAACAACTGATTCAACTGGTGGTCAATCCGCAACACCTCCCTGGCTTCAATTTCGATATCCGAAGCCTGCCCCCGCGCGCCGCTGGACACCTGATGGATCATAATCCGGGAATGGGGTAAGGCCAGACGTTTGCCCTTGGTACCCGCCGCCAGCAAAAACGCCCCCATCGAAGCCGCCAAACCCACACAAATCGTCACCACATCCGACTTCACATGTTGCATCGTGTCGTAGATTGCCAAGCCCGCGTGCACCGAACCCCCCGGCGAATTGATGTAGAGATAAATATCTTTGCCCGGGTCCTCCGAATCCAAATACAACATCACCGCCACAATTTGGTTGGCAATTTCGTCATCCACCTCTTGCCCCAAAAAAATAATCCGCTCCCGGTACAGGCGGTTATAGATGTCAATCCACTGGGTATAGGGTTCACCGGGTAAACGGTAGGGGACTTTGGGCACACCAATGGGCATAGGTTCACTCCTTGTTGTCATCCAATGAGCAATTGCCGCGAGGCTTAGGTTTTCCCCGGCAGAGCCGCCTGCTCCGCCTTGTGGGGCAAAGAACGGGGACTTTCCAACACCCGGTCAATCAAACCGTATTCCTTGGCTTCGTAGGGCGTCAGGTAGAAGGTGCGGCTCATATCTTTGGCAATCTTTTCCCGGGGTTGCCCCGTATTTTCCGCCAGAATATCCAACATCACTTCCCGATTGCGGAGCACTTCCCGCGCCTGAATTTGAATATCCGACGCCTGCCCCCGGGTGTAACTGCGACTTTGGCGCAAAATAATCGAAGCATTCGGTAAACTTGCCCGATGGCCCTTGGCGCCTGCCGAGAGCAAAACCGCCGCCATCCCCATCGCCACCCCAATACAAATCGTATGCACCGGCGGCTTGACATAGGCCATCGTATCGCAAATCGCAAAGGCTTCCGTTTCCCAGGCCACCGGCTCTCCGTCAAAGCGGGAAGTCCCCGTAGAATTGATGTAGAAGTAAATGGGTTTTTCTGGGTCCTCGTATTGCAGATAGAGCAGTTGCGCCACAATCAGTTCGGTGACCTGATGGACAATCGGCAACCCCAGATAGATGATCCGCTCTTTTAGCAACAGGGACGGCAAATCCGGCGGCGGTGTCCGGTAATAAGCGTCCCCGTAGTAGTAGGGTGATTGCACCATCGCTGTTTCCCTGGCCGTTCTTTTTTAGTGTAGCGCCTGCTGACCCAGTTCCACCGCCCGGCAGAGACTGCACACCCCCCAGCGGTCCAATTCCACCAGGGGCGCTGGGGCCTGACAGCGGGGACAAATGGGGGGACGGCGGTAGGTCGGCAAGGGGGCCGCCGCCGTGCCAGGGGGACGCAGCCCGCCCCGAAAAACACGCCCGGCAGGGGGATGGCCCTCAGGGGTCAGGGTCGGACGAAAGCGAATGTCCTGCAGGGGTTGGGGCAAATGCGGATTCAGCCGTTGCAACAGACGATGCCGCTCAAACGCCAGGTTTTGCGCCCACACCGGCGAACGGGTTGCCACGTACAAGACCTGCCGACGGATGTATAGAGGCTGCGTCTGCCGGGCCACCGTTGGCCCCACCACCTCCGCCCACAACCGCAACAATTCTTGCCACTGCCGCACCTGCTCCCACGTGGCGCCCTGGTGCAACCGCTCCAAAATCCCCCCCAACGGCGCTAAACCCATCCCCTGCCCTTGGTGTTAACTTTTGTTACATTTCCCCGCCTGTCCTGGCTGCGGTGTTCACTTTGGCCATTATAGGTTTATGATGTAGAGTGTACTAGTGTAGTTTGGGGTTTAGCACCGGTTTCCCTCCGACGAGTTTTTTTCGCCGCGATGGTTTGAAGGAAGGTTTCGCAGCCGACTGCACGGTCACATTCCATTTCATGTCGAGGCCAAGTTTATGACGATTTACGTGGGTAATTTGAATTACCGGGTGACCAAGGAAGACATCCAGGATGTCTTTGCCGAGTACGGCACGGTCAAGAATGTGGTGCTGCCGATGGATCGGGAAACCGGTCGGATGCGGGGGTTTGCGTTTGTGGAAATGCACGAGGACGCTCAGGAAGACAAGGCGATTACGGAGTTGGATGGCGCCGAATGGATGGGGCGTCAACTGCGGGTCAACAAAGCTCGTCCCAAGGAGGAGCGTCCCCGGGAGCGTTTTGGCGGTGGTCGCCGGGATTTTAACCGTTCTGGGGTTTAGGTGCAGCGCATTGACCCAAAACCTGGTGTCCGGCTCTGGTAGTCGGCTCCGGGTTGTCCCCTTTTGAGGTAGCATCCGTGGCCAAACGCCGTAACCCCAAGAAGGAAAAGGCTTTGCGTAACCGCGCCTATGCCCGCAAGTTCAGCCGCAAAACTACCAACACTCGGCGGAGTCGCATTCCCCGGGAGCCGGCGCCGGAGTCGGAGCCAAACCTCTAGGGTATGTGGTATCGGTGCCAACGCCCGGTCAATCTGTATGCCGCGCCGACGGGGGAGGAATTAGCAACCCAAGCCCAGGCGGGGCGGTGGCTGTTGCCTGGGGCGCGTCAGGGCGAACGCCTGTGGGTGACCTTGGCGGAGGATGACTACGGCGGTTGGGTGAATGGGAGCGCGGTTGCGGATTGGCTGCCCACCACGGAAACCTACCAACCGCCCCAACTGAACCGGGCGGCCATTCTCCCGCGTCTGCCCCTGGTGATTCAGTTTGCGGTGCAGGCGATGGGCCAACCCCATAGGTATCTCTGGGGGGGGACGGTAGGGCCGGATTTTGACTGTTCGGGGCTGGTGCAGACGGCCTTTGCCCAGGCGGGGATTTGGCTGCCGCGGGATGCCTACCAGCAGGAGGCCTTTGTTGCGCCCATTGCCCGGGAAGACCTCATGGCGGGGGACTTGGTGTTTTTTGGGACGGCAGAACGGGCGACCCACGTGGGCATTTACCTTGGCCAACAGCAGTACATCCACTGCTCCGGCCCTACCCAAGGACGCAACGGGATTGGTGTAGACTCCCTGGGGGACGACCGGGGGCCAATTGGCGAAATTTATGCCCAACAGTGGCGGGGTGCGGGGCGGGTGGTGGCTTCCTATCAGCCACAATCGGTTCGAGCAGGCCCTCCCTAGCATCTCTGGTCAATTGTGAGGCAAAACCGGGCAGAGCGGTTTATGGTCGCAAAAAGGACCCTATCAACAGACACAAGACTTAACCCCCCCCAAAAATGAGGGACGTTAGGCTGTGCCGTGCCGGAGGCATAGTGCGCTGGAATTTTGACATAACACTTCTACCCCGATAAAAGAAAGGACTGCAACTCACAAATCCATCCACAAGTCAATTCATAGCAGTGCCTGTTATCTTGTTGCGATGTACCCATAGAACTATGGGGCATTTCATTGAATTATCATATTTTGATAAAGGTTACAGAAGGCAATC
>NZ_JBRCEP010000097.1:0-33257 GCF_053491055.1 Gloeomargarita sp. | reverse complement strand
GGAGAGGTGGCAGAGTGGTTGAATGCGCTTGACTCGAAATCAAGTTTGGGGTTACACCCAACGGGGGTTCGAATCCCCCCCTCTCCGTCCCCCTGTCAACCGCGGCCATCCCCAAATCGGTAGCCGGAGCAAACGGGCAAGGCACGGGTGACGCCTAGCGCCACGTTCAAACCTGGCGTTGCTTTGGATGAGTGCTGAAATGATGGGCATTCCCTGGGGAGCAGCACCTCAAGGGGGGAGGGTGTCCCCGATGACTTGGTTGGTACAGTAGGCAGCCAGCAGCAGGTCAGTGGTGTACCCCCAGGCAATCGTTCCCTGGGCATCCAGACCAATGGCCCCCAAATCCCGCCCCCGGGCCGCAGCTTCCGCCAAGGAACGGTCAAAGGCAGTCGGCAAATCCAGGCCATCGGTCACCCGCACGACGATCCGCGCGGCCAAACATTCATCAATAATATCCTCGCCAATGCCGGTACAACTGACGGCTGCCCAAGCGTTGGCATAGGTGCCTGCAGGCATGGCCGAATCGCTCACCCGCCCGATGCGCTCTCCCCCTTTGCCGCCGGTGGATGTGCCTGCTGCCAGCCGCCCCTGGGTATCCCGCGCCACCACCCCAATCGTGCCCATTTCGCTGACCAGGTTCATCACGGCGCTGTCTTTGCTGGCGTTGACCCACTCCTGCAGGCGTTGGGGCGTGATGGGATTGTAGGGGGGCAGGTGCAATTCCCGCGCCAGTTCCAGCGTCCCCACATCGGCAATCACCCGGTCTTTTTGGGTTTGCAAAAACCGCGCCAGAGCCACCGGATGCTGCACCCGCTGGGCATTGATCACGCCGCTAAAGGTTTGGGTCGCCCCATCCATCAGGGCCGCACTCAAACGCACTTGGCCGTCGGATTGCAGCACTGCCCCTGTGCCCGCGTTGAATTGCGGGTCATCTTCCAGCATCTGACAGCCCAGGACGACGGCTTCTAAAGCGGACAGCCCCTCGGTTAAGGCCTGATAGACCGTACGCACGATGTGATGGAGGGATTGCCGCAGCGGCGCCACCGCCCCTTGGCTTTTGAGGGTGGCCCCGGCACCCCCATGCAGGATCACCTGCGGCCCCGGCGCGCTGGGTTGGTGGGCAATGCGGTAGGACACGTGGCCATGTACCCGGCATTTGTAGTTAGACTAATATCTATCTCAGGAGTCCCCTGGGGCGCAAGAGCGATATCCCTTAGACCCACGAGCAAATTATGGAGCGGTTTGTGGCGGCGGAAACCCAGACGGTGCAACCCCTGTGGCGCAATGCCCTTTCGACCCAAGTGTCCCTAGAACGGGCGATTCAGGAGGTTACGGCGCAGGTGCAGGGCCTGGGCACGGCGGATTTGGGGATATTTTTTATCAGCGACAGTTTTGCCAGTGAATATGTCCGGCTGTTGCCCTTGCTCCGGGAGTATCTGCCCGTGCGGTACCTGATTGGCTGCGGTGGGCATGGGATTGTCGGTTCGTTGCCGGATGGGTCGGCGCAGGAGTTGGAGGGCACCCCCGCTTTGGCGTTGACGGTGGCCCGGTTGCCGGGTGTGGCGATTCAGCCGTTCCATCTGCAAGCAGACCGCCTGCCGGACTTGGACAGCCCGCCCCAGGCCTGGGTGGACCTGATTGGCATGGACCCGCAACAACAACCCCATTTTATTTTGTTGGCGGACCCAGCCACCAGCCGGATTACCGATGTCCTCCAGGGTTTGGATTACGCCTATCCCCGCAGCCTTAAAGCCGGGGGACTGGTGGGGGAAGGGCTGTTTTGCCAAGAAGCCTGGGTGCGCCAGGGGGTTGTCGGTGTGGCGCTGGCGGGTCTGCGGGCAGAGGCAATTGTGGCGCAGGGGTGTCGGCCCATCGGTGAGTTGTACCGGGTAACGCAAGGGGAGCGCAACATTATCTTGGGGCTGGAGGACCGGGCGCCGCTGCTGGTGTTGCAACAGGTACTGCAAAGTTTGGATGAAAAGGACCGGGAACTGGCGCAATCCGGGTTGCATATCGGGGTGGTGGGGGACGAATTTAAGCAGGAAGTCAGCCAGACGGATTTTTTGATCCGCAATTTGTTGGGGATTGACCCGCGGCATGGGGCGATTGCCATTGGCGACCGGGTGCGGCCAGGGCAACGGGTGCAGTTTTACCTGCGGGATGCCCAAGCCTCGACGGCGGATTTGCGGCAGTTGTTGACCAATTATGTGCGCCAACATCCGGAACCGCCTTTGGGGGCGCTGATGTTTGCCTGTTTGGGGCGGGGGCAGCATCTCTACGGGCGTCCCAACGTGGATTCGCAATTGTTCCAGAGCTATTTACCGGGAACCACCCTGTCCGGTTGTTTTTGCAATGGCGAAATTGGGCCGGTGGGGGATACCACCTATTTACACGGCTATACGTCGGTGTTTATGCTGTGGTATGCGGGGGGGCGTGATTAACCAGCTACTCGACGGGCGGTATCGGATTATTGATACATTGGCGGCGGGGGGATTTGGCAAAACCTTTTTGGCGCAGGATACCAAACGCCCAGGGCAACCCCAATGTGTGGTGAAGATGCTGCATGTCAACGCCAACCCGCAGGCGATGGCGGTGGCGCGGCGGCTGTTTTACAAGGAAGCGGAAATTTTAGAGAAACTCCGCCATCCGCAAATCCCCCAGTTGTTGGCTTTTTTTGAGCAAAATCGGGAATTTTATCTGGTGGAGGAGTTTATCCCCGGCCACACTTTGGCGCAGGAGTTGGGGTCGGGGCGGGTGTTTGACGAGGGGTGGGTGTTGCGGTTTCTGACCGAGGTGTTGCACATTTTGCAATTTATCCACAACCGGGGGGTGATTCACCGGGATTTGAAGCCGAGCAATTTGATTCGTCGCCAGGGGGATGGGGCGCTGGTGCTGATTGATTTTGGGGCGGTCAAGCAGTTGGCGCTGGAGGGGGAGGCGCCCAAGGAGGCCAGCCAGACGGTCGGCATTGGCACCCAAGGGTATATGCCCAGCGAGCAGTTGCGCGGCAAACCCCGCTTTAGCAGCGACCTGTATGCCCTGGGGATGATGGCGATTCAAGCCCTGACGGGGGTGCATCCCCGCGACTTGCCGGAGGATACGGATACGGGGGAAATTCTCTGGCAGGACCGCGCTCAGGTGAGTCCTGCTTTGGCGCAGATTCTCAGCAAAATGGTGCGCTACCACTTCAGCCAGCGCTACCAACGGGCAGAAGAAGTCTTTCAGGATTTGCAACCGTTGCTGGCGCAATTACCACAACTGGGCGGCACGGTACCGGTGGCGGTGAATCTGGGGATGCGGATGGCCGAACCCACCCACCGGGAACTGCCCAGCCCCACGCTTCCTGGCACCCCCAGCTTGCCCGTGGAGGCACCCACCGAGGCCACCATTGGGCCGACCCAGACGGTGGCGCTCCCTAGGTCTGCGGTAGATTCCCTCCCGCTGCGCCCGACCAACCCCCTTGCTTGGGTGGCCGGAGGCGTAGCCGCCCTGGTGGTGCTGGGGATAGGGGGCTGGTGGGGCTGGCGATACGTGGCACCCCAACCCCCTCCTGCTGCTTTGCTCGCCGCCCGCGACCTGGTGACCCAAGCCAGCCAAGCCACCGCCCAAGCCAAAACCCTCGAGCAATTGCAAGCCGCCCAAGCCCAGTGGCGCCAAGTCCTAACCAAACTGGATGGGATTCGCAACCCCGGCGCTGCCGCCAGCGAAATTGCCCAACTCCGGCGCCAATCCCAACAAGAAATTGCCCAACTGGAAACCCGCATCCAAGCCTGTAGCACCGTCCTGTGGGGCGAATGCCCCTAAAAAAAGAGCCGGATTCCACCCAGAACCGGCCAGACCGCACCAAGACAAGATTTCTCAGACGGAATCATCTCAGTCCGGCTTCAGCAATTGCTTCGACCCAACTGAAATCTTCCTATTTCCATCTTAGGTAACAACGGCTACCCCCGCGGGATTTATAAAACTTTACATTTGCCGCCTGGGGGAACGATAAAAAAATCTTTTCAGTCTGGGGGAAGGGGGACACCCTGCCGTCACAAAGCCCGGACAAAACCGTATATCCTCGCCAGGATAAGGCATAAAAAATATGTACGTTATACTGCAATTGAAAACGGCATCAGGCCGGGGTATGCTGAGACGGTGTTTGGCGTACCGTTTACAATGTTACGAGCGTGCAATTTTACAAGCTACCAACGCATGTTCTGGCGTGGGGTGTAGGGTGCGTAGCCGAATGGCCTTAACAAAGGAGGCAACCGGGATTTGCCCCAATCTGGTTCCGGCGGGCTGTTGAGCAAAAGCGTTTTATTGTCATTAAGGGAATATCGCCAACCGGTAGGAAATTCATACAGATGGATTAAGTTAAGTGTGTTCCCCAGGGCTGGCGGCCAAGCAAATGTCTCCACATCCTTCAAACTTACGTGACAGGTGCCGATGATTAAACCTTTGTTACGTCCTAAGTTTTTCAGGTGATGGGTTCGTTAGCCTAAAGATAGGCGTTTTGTGACCCAAGCTGATTTATGGCCAGTCCCGCCGCCGTGCGTGAATATCTTGCCTGTTGGTTGCAGGTGGGGAAAGGCATTGTTTCCGAGGAGGGAACCTGGCGGCCAGAGTGCATTCGCCAAGGGGATCACTACAGTCCCGAATTTTTGGCCTATTGGCAGCACATGGAGCAGCGGGGCTTGCATCGTTATTATTTGGCGGGCACGGAGGTGAGTTTGGGGCAACTGTGCGGTGGCGATTGGGACATTGTGGCCTGTAGTCGCTGTACCATGCCCGTCCCGGTCAAAGTGGCCGGGATGATGACCGGTGCCTGTCCCTGTCATGATTTAGCCCTGTGGCCGAATTTAGAATTGCCGTTGCCGCATGGGGTCGTGGATACCAGGGCCTATTTGGCGCAATTGCAGGTGCGTTTGCAGGAACAGACCGCTACCAAGCCAGCCCCCTAGCCCCATGCTTGTTGGCCATACCCTCTTCCGACCCGCTCCCGGTGCCGCGAGCGTAGGTTGCCGCCGCAGCTTTCCAGAAACTTCAGAGCAACTGCAACACCATGCCTTCCCGCGCCAGGACGCTATTGGGCCGCACCTGCCGCACCTGCGCTGCCACTGCATCCAAAAAGTCGTCATCGTGGCTGGCGTCGTGGTGGAACAACACCAACTGGTTCACATTGGCGGCGTTCGCCACTTGCACCCCGGCCTGCCAGGTGGAATGGCCCCAACCCCGGCGGGGCGTCACCGGATCGTAGTATTCCTCGTCGGTGTAATTGGCATCGTAAATAAGTACATCCGCATCACGGGCCAGGTGGACCACACTGCGGTCCAGCCGGTCGGGGTAATGTTCCGTATCGCTGGCATAGACCACGGTTTTCCCCCGCCAACTCACCCGGTAGCCCAGGGCGTAGTTGGGGTGGTTTAAGCTGCCTGTTTCCACCGTGACCTCGCCGATGCTGAGTTTTTCCCCGGCGGTCAGGTCATGGAAGTGCAAATCCGCCTGCATAATTTGCAAGGGGACAGGGAAATTGGGGTCGAGCATTTGTTTATTCAAACTTTGTTTGATGGAATAGCCGTTGTAGGTGGCCGGGCCGTAAATGTGAAAGCAATTTCCGGGAATGTACGCCGGGGTAAAAAAGGGGAAGCCCTGGATGTGATCCCAGTGGGAATGGCTGAAAAAAAGATGCGCTTGGATGTTTTTTTGGCCGGTGAGGGTTTTCCCCAGGACCCGCAACCCCGTGCCGCCGTCAAAAATCAGCCGCTGACCCGCCACCTGCATTTCCACACAGGGCGTATTCCCCCCGTAGCGCACGGTATCAGAACCCGGCACCGGGATACTCCCACGCACACCCCAAAATCGAACGGAAAATTGTGCCACCCTGCCTGCCCGCCCTTGGCTTTGTGGTTCCGCATAACCTTCAGAATAACCAACGGGTGGCCGTTCTGCCAGTGATGGCACCTGCTCAACTCACGCCGGAAGGTAGGGCTACGGCTGGGACACAGGTTAGCCCATACTCCAAACCCTCCGCCACCGCCTGGTACGAGGCTTCAATGATGTTCGTCGAAACCCCGACGGTGGTCCAGCGGTGCGCCCCGTGCGTAAATTCCGCCAAGACGCGGGTGGTGGCAGCGGCCCCGGACTGCCCATCCAAAACCCGCACCTTGTAGTCGCTTAAGTGAAACTCCCGCACCTGGGGGTAGAAGTTGGCCAAAGCGCGCCGCAACGCCTGATCCAGCGCCGAAACCGGGCCGTTGCCCTCGGCGGCCATGAGCAATTCCTGCCCCCCCACCGCCACCTTCACCGTCGCCACCGAAGAACTCCAATGCCCGTCTCCCTGGGCCTGGGTTTGGCAGTGTACCTGAAACCCATGCAGGACAAAAGGGGGCTGCCGTTGCCCCAACATTTCCCGCACCAGCAGGGCAAAACTGGCTTCCGCCGCCTCGAACTGATACCCCTGCCCCTCCAAATCCTTCAGCCGCCGCAAAATTTCGCGGGCCGCCGGATGGTGGCGGTCCAAAGGCAAACCCAACTCCCGCGCCTTGGCAATGATGTTGCTCAAGCCGGCATGCTCCGAAATCACCACCCGCCGCCGATTGCCCACCTGCTCCGGGCGAATGTGCTCGTAGGTTAAGGGATTTTTGCCCACCGCGCTCACATGCACCCCGCCTTTGTGGGCAAACGCCGAGGCCCCCACATAGGGGGCATGGTCGTCCGGCGCCAGATTCACCCGCTCGCTGACGGCCCGACTCACTTCCACCAGACGGGCCAACTGGGCAGGCGTAATGCAGTCGTAATTCAGCTTCAATTGCAGGTTGGGGATGAGGGTACACAGATCGGCGTTGCCACAGCGTTCGCCATAGCCGTTGATGGTTCCCTGCACCATGCGCACCCCGCTTTGCACCGCCGCCAGGGCGTTGGCCACCGCAGTGCCGCTGTCGTTGTGGGTGTGAATGCCCAGACGGGCCTGGGGAAACCGGGCGCGTACCTGCTGCACAATTTCTGCAATTTGGTGGGGCAAGGTCCCACCGTTGGTATCACACAGCACCAACCATTCCGCACCGGCGGCAAAGGCGGTTTCCAGGGTGGCCAGGGCGTATTCCGGGTTGGCCCGGTAGCCGTCGAACCAATGTTCGGCGTCGTAGAGGACATGGCGGTTGTGTTGCCGCAGGTAGGTAATCGTATCGGCAATCATGTCCAGGTTGTGGGTAAGGGTGGTGCCCAGCCCTTCGGTGACGTGCAAATCCCAGGACTTGCCAAAGACCGTAACCCAGCGCGTCCCAGCCGCCAGGATGTTTTGGAGAAAAACGTCTTCTGCGGCGGTGGTGTGGGGGCGGCGGGTGGAACAAAAGGCCACCAACTGGGCCTGGGTCAGGGGTTCTTGCTGCAACTGCCAGAAAAATTGCACGTCTTTGGGATTGGCCCCCGGCCAGCCCCCTTCGATAAACGGCACCCCCAGTTGGTCGAGCAGGTGGGCAATTTGCAATTTGTCTTCCAGGCTCAAGGCCAAGCCTTCCCGCTGGGCGCCGTCGCGCAGGGTGGTATCGTAAATCCAGATACGTTCGCCGGTCATGGGGCTGCCAGATGGGATGTATGTGATTATTGTAGGGCGCAGGGCGTGAATCAGCGGCTTTCTTGGCGGGAAAAACTGAGCTATGGGCTGGGGGATTTGGGGCCGGCGATGGCTGCCAATTGGCTGGCGGTGTTTCAGTTGATTTTTTTGACCAACGTCGCGGGGCTAAATCCGGGTCTGGCGGGCACGGTGTTGCTGATCGGCAAGGTTTGGGATGCGGTGAATGACCCGCTGGTGGGGGTCCTCAGCGACCACACGCAGAGTCGGTGGGGGCGGCGGTTGCCCTGGCTGTTTTGGGGGGCAATGCCTTTGGGGTTGAGTTTTTGGGGGCTGTGGTGGGTGCCCCAGTTTACGGCCCATCCCCAGGAGAATGTCTGGCCCCTGTTTTGGTACTACGTGGGGATGGGGCTGCTGGTCAACACCTTTTACACGGTCGTCAATCTGCCCTACACGGCGCTGACGGCGGAATTGACCCAGGATTACGATGAGCGCACCCGTTTGAATAGTTTTCGGTTTGGGTTTTCCATCGGCGGCAGTATTCTGTCGTTGCTGTTGGCGCTGGTGATTTTTCAGGCCATTCCCCAGGACCCCCGACGGCAGTATCTGGTTTTGGGGGCGGTGGGGGCGGTGTTGATTGCCCTGCCGTTGTACGGCTGTGTGCATGGGCTGCGGCGACGGGTATGGCGGCTCGAACGGCGACGGCAGGCGGCGCCCCCGGTTCCTCCCATGTCCCTGGGGCGGCATCTCCAGGCGGCGTTGGCCAATCGTCCGTTTTGGTTTGTGATTGGGATTTATCTGTGCTCCTGGTTGGCGGTGCAAAATACGGTGGCGGTCATTCCCTACTTCGTTAAGAGTTATATGGGGTTGACCGACCAGGCGTTTACGCAGGTGGTGTTGGCGGTGCAGGGGACGGCTTTGGTGATGTTGTTTGTCTGGAGCCGCTTAAGTGTCGCTTTGGGGAAAAAGCAGGTGTATTACCTGGGTATGGCTGCCTGGATCGGGGCGCAATTGGGTCTGTTTGGGGTGCAACCGGGGCAGACGAGGCTGCTTTTTCTCCTGGCGGTGCTGGCTGGGGTGGGGGTGGCGACGGCCTATTTAATTCCCTGGTCCATGATTCCCGATGTGATCGAGTGGGATGAGTGGCAAACCGGGCAACGGCGGGAGGGCATTTTCTACGCGCTGATGGTGTTTTTGCAAAAGGTGGGGCTGGCGCTGGGGCTGTTTGGGGTGGGGCAGGCGTTGGAATGGTCGGGGTTTGTGCAGACGGTGGCAGGGCAACCGGAACCGGTGCAACCGGCGACGGCCCTGTGGGCGATTCGGGTGATGATTGGCCCGCTGCCGGCCTTGGTGTTGGGGCTGGGGCTGGTGTTTGCCTATTTCTATCCCATCACCCGGGCAAAACACGCAGAAATTTTGCTCCGCCTGGCGCAACGGCGCGGTTCTGGTCCCCCCAACCCAAGGTAGTTCTTGGGGATGGGCAGGGATTCAGAACACCCCCAAATCCGGTAGGATACAAGCAGGAAGGTTGGGCTAGGGAAGGCAGAAACGGCTGTGGCGGTTGCATCCTATCCCCATGGGGGAGTCTTGGTAAACCGGGTGGTGACCCTGACGGCAGAATGGCAGGAACGGCTGCGGGGGGCGCCGATTTTGCCGTTGGATGAGCGCACCCTGTCGGATGTGGAAATGATTGCCACAGGCGGCTTTAGCCCCTTGACCGGGTTTATGGGGGCGGCAGAGTATGCGGCGGTGGTGGAAACGATGCACCTGCCCAACGGGTTGCCCTGGACCATGCCGATTACGTTGGGGGTGACCGAGGCGGTGGCGCAGACGTTGAGGCCGGGGCAGTGGGCCGGGCTGGCCGATCCCCAAGGACAGGTGATTGGGGCGATGCAGGTGCAGGAGTGCTACCGGCCCGACCGGGAACGGGAGGCGCAACGGGTCTATCAAACTACGGAAACGGCGCATCCGGGGGTGCAGGCGTTGTTGGCGCAAGGGCCGGTGTACGTGGGTGGGCCGCTGTGGGTGTGGCAATTGCCGACGCCGCCTTTTCCCCGGTATCATTTGCCCCCGGCCAAAAGCCGTCAGGTGTTCCAAGAGCGGGGTTGGCAGACGGTGGTGGGCTTCCAAACCCGCAATCCCATTCACCGCGCCCACGAATACATCCAAAAGTGCGCTTTGGAGATTGTAGATGGGTTGTTTTTGCATCCCTTGGTGGGGGTAACCAAAAGCGATGACATTCCGGCGGCGGTGCGGATGCGTTGCTATGAGGTGGTGCTGGAGCGCTATTTTCCCCAGGACCGGGTGGTGTTGGGGGTAAACCCGGCGGCCATGCGCTATGCGGGGCCGCGGGAGGCGGTGTTTCATGCCCTGGTGCGCAAAAATTACGGCTGTACCCATTTCATCGTGGGGCGGGACCACGCGGGCGTGGGGAATTACTACGGCCCCTACGCGGCGCAGGAGATTTTCCGGGAGTTTGACCCGCAGGCGCTGGGGATTACGCCCCTATTTTTTGAACATGCGTTCTATTGCCCCCGCACCCAGGGGATGGCGACCCGTAAGACCAGCCCTAGCCCACCGGAGGAGTGGATTCACCTGTCGGGGACGAAGGTGCGGGAGTTGTTGCGGCGGGGGGAAGCACCTCCCCCGGAATTCAGTCGGCCTGAGGTGGCGGCAATTTTGCTGGCGGCCATGCGGGATTAGAGGGGGGGCAGGATGGGGTATACCCGGCGTTCTCTGCTGCAAACGGCACTGCTGACGCTGGGGGGTACCCTCGCGGGGGCGCGGCGGGTATGGGCCACCCCCACGTCCCGGAAACTGGCGCTGTTGGTCGGCATCAACCAGTATCCCCAGGAGTGGAAAATGCCGCCTTTGGCAGGGTGTGGGACGGATGTGTGGCTGCAGCGGGAATTGCTGTGCGGTCGGTTTGGGTTTGCCCCGGCGGATGTGCTGACCTTGACGGATGCCCAGGCAACGCGGGCGCAGATTGTGCAGGCGTTTGCGGAACACCTGCGCCAGCAGGTACGGGCGGGGGACGTGGTGGTGGTGCATTTTAGCGGCTACGGCAGTCGGTCGGGGCAACCCACGCTGTTGGCCCAGGATGGGGGGATCGGCGAGGCAGAATTGCTCAGTTGGCTGCGGCAGTTGCCCACCGACCAGGTGATCACCGTTTTGGATACGGGGTACGACTATCCGGGGAGTTTTGCCTGCGGGAATGTGCGGGTGCGCGCCTGTCCGCCGGTGCCTTTGGCCGAAAGCGCCCCGCAGCCGCAGGGAACGTTGCGTCCCCCAGGGGTGTTGTTTCGGGCGGCGCGCGCTGGCAGTGTGGCCACGGAAGCCCTCTGGCCGGGGTTTAGTGCCGGGACCCTGACCTATGCCCTCACCCAAACCCTGTGGGGGACGACCCCTGGCCCGATTTTGGTGGACGTGGCTGCCCAGATTGCCCAAACGGTGGGGTCGCACCAGGCCCCGGAAATGGTGGGGTCGCCCCAGAGTCTGCCGCCGACGGTGGGTGCTGCAGGCCGGGTGGTGCAGGTGAGCAACGAGGGCGCCGACTGTGTGTTGGCGGGTGTACCCCCTTGGATTTTGGCGGCGCTGGCCCCGGAGTCCCAGTTGGTCACCCAGCAGGGGGTGACGCTCTCGCTGCGTGCCCGCAGTGGGCTATTGGTCAAAACCACACCGGCGGCGCCGGTAACCGTGGGGGAATGGGTGCGGGAGCGGGTGCGGGTGGTGCCTACGAATTTGAGCTTGACGGTGGCTTTGGCTGCTGATTTGCAGCGCATCGAGCGGGTGGATGCCACCAGTGCGTTGGGGACTTTGAGCTATGTCAATACGGTCAAGGTAGGGGAACAGAGCGCCGATTGTCTGCTCGGACGGGTGACCCCCACCACCTACGGGTTGTTTTCTCCCGGCTACGACCTATTTCCCGGTACAGAAGGGGACCGGGATGAAGCGGTGAAAGCAGCCATCAAACGTCTGATTCCCCGGTTGCAAAACCTGCTGGCGGCCAAACTCCTGCAACTAACGGACAACCTGGCGGCTACCCCCTGGCAACTAACGGTGCGGCTCGTCCAGGGGGAGCAACCGCTCCTGACCCAGAGCACTGCCCCCAACCCGGCGGTTTCTTCCCCAAGTAGCGGCATTCCCACCCTGGACCCCAACCGTCCCTTGGCCTGCCAGATCAGCCATCGGGAACCCCAACCCCTGTATGCCCTGCCGTTGACGCTTCACCCCAGTCAGCCCATTACCCTCTACCCGGTTCAGGTCATTCCCCCCGAAACGCCGGTGACGGTGGCCTTGCGTCCCCCATCAACCCCTGGGTTGACGGAACTGCGGCTATTGCTGGCACCCCAGGCATGGCCTGCCTTCCTGCCTGCCGAACCCCTGCCCTTGGCGCAGGCGATTCTGAGCCACCTCCACCGGCCCCACGTCGTCAAGGACCCCCCCAAGGACACCTACACCCTGCCGGTGGACACCTGGGCCGGGCTATCCCTCCTCTACCGGGTTGTCTGAAGGCGGCGGCGCAATCTCTGCCCGTACAATACAGCGGATGTGATTGATGGCCAAATCCCCCAAGCCTAGTTCAGGACGGGAGCCATCGGCCAAGCGCAACCGTTCAAAGCGAATCCCCCGCCCCAATTCCAGATGAAACCACCCCAACCCCAAAAAAAACCGCTTGGGCTGCAACCAAGGACGTTCCGGCAGGTGATCCGTATTCGACTCCAGCGGCAACCAGCCCCGCCCCGGCCAGTACACCTCCAGCCAGACGTGGTTGAATTGGGGCAACAGGGGCACCCCCACCAACTCCGGGTGTCTGGGGCACTTGTACCGCCCCGCCGTGCGACAGGCAATGCCGTTGAGCCGCAACAGAGCCAACATAATGCCCACGTATTCCCCACAGGAACCCGTGCCCCGTTTGAGGGCGATATGGGGTGGGTCAATGGTACTTTTCATCCGGTAGCGCATCCGGTCATAGACGTAATTGCGAATGGCCAGCAATTTCTCGGCAAACGTCTCAGCGCCGACGACCGCCTCCCGGGCCGCCTCCTGAATAAGCGGTTCATCCATACTCAAGTCGTCGTCATCTACCAAATAGGCCTGCAACTCCGGTGCCAAAGGCGGCACGCCCGGCAAAGGGAGGATTTGGTATTTGATGCTAAAGACCTCCAATTCCGCCCGCCAGCCAAAAATGACCCCCGGCTGTGGCCCCAAACGGGCAAACCGAAACACCGCCACCGGTTGTCCCTGTTCTTCTTCCAGCGTAAACGGCACCCCCACCGGCTCCACCCACCGTACCCGTTGCCGTGCCGTCGTCGCTGGCAGGGCAATCCGCCATTCCACCTGGGTCAATTCCACCGGCTCTAGGGGCGACCACTCCTCCACATAGGACAATTCCAGGACATAGCCATTGCTGAGGGTGTAGTGCCCCTGGGGATAGTTGCGAAACACCAACGGATGCACCCACACCCGGTCGCGAAACCCCAACCGCCAAGGTGGGTTGGCATTCGGCTCATCCCGGATGTAGGGTTCTTCGGCGGCATAGGCCACGTAGTACTGCCCCTGCCAAGCGGCCACCCCCACCGGATGTTCATAGGGCGTCAACACGGACAAAACGACCCGCCCTGTCTCCCAATCCAGTTGGTACAAGGTTTGCTCGGTGTCATCACAAAGCCACAACTGCCCCTGGAGCACCGCCAACTGGGCCACCCCCACCCCCGGCGCCGGCCAGGTCTGGACCACTTTGCCATCGGCTGCCCGGATGACCCAGATACACCCCCGGCCTTGGCTGCTGACATAGAGCCATTCCCCCCACCGCACAATGCCCTCAACCTGGTCATGGAGGGTGACAACCAGCGTCGGTTCCTCCAGATGCCACCGTCCCTCTTGCACCCGGTAGCGACTGACATACACCTGCTCCCGGTGGGTAAACCACAAGGCATCCCCCGCCAAGCTCCAACCGCCAATATCCTGCAAATAGCAGGTTGTCTCCGGATTGAGAATCCGGGTGTCATCATTGGCCGGATTCAGGTAGGCCAGGTAACCCGAACGGGGGTCCACGGTCAACACCCCTTCCTGCCAGGCAACCAGCCCCCGCATACTCCGCAAAGCGTGGGGGTAAAGGGTGCGAAAACCCGCAGCAGCCATGCCCTATGTCCCAAAAGATAATCAATCATTATGACTCAGTTAGGAAAAAATCAAGCCTGGCGGGTTTCCCCCCACCCATCGTTCCGTTATCATAAGGATTAATTAAGAAATGTGAATAAACGGGGGGGCCTATGGTTGCGACGGTCACAGCGCCCAAACGGTTAACGTTACAGGTAGAAGCCATTGGTTTGGATACGACGGCCATTCGGTCTTTGGATTGGGATCGCGACCGGTTTGATATTGAATTTGGGTTACAAAACGGCACAACCTATAATTCGTTTTTGATTCAGGGGGAAAAAACCGCGTTGGTGGATACGTCCCATGCCAAGTTTCGGGATTTGTATCTACCCCGCCTGCAGGAATTGGTGGACCTGCGCCAGCTGGATTATTTGATCATTAGCCATACGGAGCCGGATCACAGCGGTTTGGTGCGGGATATTTTGGCCTTGGCGCCCCAGGTGACGGTGGTGGGTTCCAAGGTGGCGTTGCAATTTTTGGACCACCTGGTGCATTGTTCGTACCAGCGGCAAGTGGTCAAGCAGGGGGACCGTTTGGATTTGGGGCGGGGGCATGTGTTGGAATTTATCAGCGCCCCCAATTTGCACTGGCCGGACACCATTCTCACCTGGGACCATGCCACCCAGATTCTGTTTACCTGTGATGTGTTTGGGATGCACTATTGCCGGGAGACGCTCTACGACGAATCCCTGACGGAAATTGAGGCGGATTTCCGTTACTACTACGACTGTTTGATGGCTCCCAATGCCCGGTCGGTGTTGGCGGCGTTGCAGCGCTTGGCGGCGGTGGGACAGCCGCGGTTGGTCGCCACAGGGCATGGGCCGTTGTTGCGCCATCACATTCCCGATTGGCTGAGCCGCTACCGGGATTGGAGTCAAAATCAGGGGCAACCGGAGCGCACGGTGGCCATTTTTTATATTGCTGACTATGGCGACAGCGACCGGCTCTCCCAGGCGATTGCCCACGGGGTGACCAAGGCGGGGGCGACGGTGGAGATGGTGGATATGAAGTCGGCGGACCTGCAAGAGGTGCGGGAGTTGGTCGAGCGCAGTCAGGGGTTGGTGGTGGGGATGCCGCCGGTGCGCGGGGATTTTGCCCCCCATATCCAGGCGGTGATCGGCACGATTTTGGGTTCGGTGCAGGCCAAGCAGCGGGTGGGTTTGTTTGAATCGGGGGGCGGGGAGGATGAGTCTATCCATTTCCTGGCGGCGAAGTTTCGGGATTTGGGGTTAGGCGAGGCCTTTCCACCCCTGCGCTGGGACGGGGAACCCACGCCTGCGGTGTATCAACGTGCGGAGGAAGCGGGCACGGATTTGGGGCAATGGGTGAACCGGGACCGCACCATCCAACAGATGAAATCCCTAGACAGCGACCTGGACCGGGCCTTGGGGCGCCTAAGCGGCGGTCTGTACATTGTCACGGCCCGTCAAGGAGAACGCAGCGGAGCGATGTTGGCCAGTTGGGTGGCGCAGGCCAGTTTTCAGCCCTTGGGTCTGACGATTGCCGTCGCTAAAGACCGGGCGATTGAAGCGCTGATGCAGGTGGGGGACAAGTTCGTGTTGAATGTGCTGGAGGCGGGCCATTACCAACACCTGATGAAACACTTTTTGAAGCGGTTTGCGCCGGGGGAAGACCGGTTTGCCGGGGTGAAAACCCAACCGGCCAGCAATGGGTCGCCGATTTTGACCGAAGCCCTGGCTTACCTCGAATGCACGGTGGCCAGCCGGATGGAATGTTCGGATCACTGGATTGTGTACGCGACGGTGGACACGGGACGGGTGGCCAAACCGGATGGGTTAACCGCCGTACATCACCGCAAGGTCGGCAACCATTACTAAGGGGTCTGGGGTCGCTGCCCAGAAACTGCCCGCCGTAGCCGGTGACGATGCGGGGGCCCGATGGAGTCGGTGTTTCAAGGCGGGGTTAAGGACATTGCCTTGCCGCGCCAAGCCGGTCAGGGCCGGTGCTTCCCACTCCGCCGGCGAAGGTGACGCCTTGGGGTTATTGGGGATGGGCTGGGCCAGGTCGGTGACCCCCACAGTGGTGATCACAAACGGCCAAGCAGCGGGGTTGAAACAGCCCGGCCCATTGCCGGTGGAGCACATCGGGCGGGAGTTGGACCAGCAAAGCCAGCGCGATGTTTGCCTTGGACCAAGAATTATAGCTAAGCATACAAAGGTTGACATGATATGGGTCGCTGGGCGTAGCCATGAATCTTCAGGCGACAACCTTAACCTACCTAGCTATAACGCTGCTCGCCACTGCCAAGGGGTTAGGGCCAGGGAACCTCAACAGGGAGTGCTGCTGTCATAAGAAGCGTGCATCTGCCAACCGGAGTTAAGGAGTGAAGGGAATGCGTTACGCCCTAGTTGCAGGCTTGCTCCCTGCCGTTGTGGTCACGGTGGCGGTACCGGCCTATGCCCAAGACGGGGAAGAACAGATTCAAAACGCCATTGATACCTTTGCCTCATTCATGGCCAACCCCAACCAACGGATTCCCAACAGCGTCCTCCGCCGCGCCCAGGGAATTGCCATTATCCCGAATGTCACCACCGCCGGCTTTATTTTTGGCGGCACCGGGGGCGCTGGGATTCTCACGGTCAAAGATGAAAAAGGCCGCTGGAGCAACCCCATTTTTGTCACCCTTTCCGGGGGCAGTGTGGGGCTGCAAGTGGGCGCCAAATCCTCGGATATTGTGCTGGTATTTATGAACCAACGGGCCGTGCGTACCGTTTTGCGCCAGTCGTTTAATTTGGGCGGGGATGTGGGCGTCGCCGCCGGGCCGGTAGGGGGCCATGCGGTCATGCCCACAGATGCACCGGGCAATACGGACATTTTTGCCTACTCCCGCAGCGCCGGTCTGTTTGCCGGGGTGAGCCTGGCGGGGAATAAAATTGCCTATGACCGGGAGCGCACGGAAGAATTTTACGGACGCTCGCCTCTGACTGCCCAAACCGTGTTCAACGATCCCAGCCTTCCGGTCGTGCCGGTGGTGGAGCGCCTGCACCAAACCTTGAACCGCGCCATGCAATAACCTATTTCGCTTCCTGCCAATTCGCGCCCCGGTGCATCGCCACGGCCAAAGGCACGCTCAGGGAAACAGCCTGTGCCATGACCTGCGGGATTTGGACCTGCAAGGGTGGCCATTCATCGGGGGGAATTTCAAATACCAACTCGTCATGCACCTGTAACAATAAACGGGCTTGATAGTTGGCCAAGAGTTGGTGGATGCGAATCATGGCTATTTTGATAATGTCGGCGCTGGAACCTTGAATCGGGGCATTGGCTGCCGCCCGCAACCGCCCTGCATCCACCGGGTTGATGTGTTTTTGCACCATCTCCCAATCCACTTCGGCTAACGTCTTCCCCCGCAATTGTTGCAAGAGGGGACTGGTGAAATGGAAATACCGCCGTCGCCCGGTGATGGTGGCCACATAACCCTGGACAATGGCCTGGCGTTCCGTATTTTGTAAGTAAGCAAATACCGCCGGATAGCGCCGGTTAAACCGCTCAATAAATGATTTCGCTTCGGCAAAGGAAACCCCCGCTTCCCGCATAAAACGCTGGGGTCCCATGCCATAGATCACCCCGTAATTAATCACTTTGGCCAAGCGCCGTTCTTCGGGGGTAATCGCCTCTTTCTCAAACAACAATTGCGCCGTGATCTGGTGAATATCTTCCCCCCGTTGAAACGCCTCAAGCAATACCGTTTCCTGGCTCAAATGGGCCAAAATCCGCAACTCAATTTGCGAGTAATCTGCCGCAACCAACCACCACCCTGCTTCAGGAATAAACGCCCGGCGAATTTGCCGGCCCAATTCGGTGCGAACAGGAATGTTTTGCAAGTTGGGATGCGAAGAAGATAAACGCCCCGTCGCCGTCGCTGTCTGGTTGAAATCTGTATGCACCCGCCCGGTATCGGGACGGCACAAAGCGGCCAACGCATCCACATAGGTAGATTTGAGTTTTGCCAAGGTGCGGTGTTCCAAAAGCACATCAATTACCGGATGATCCCCTCTGAGTTTTTCCAATGTGGCCGCATCCGTAGCGTAACCCGCTTGCGTTTTGCGACTCTTTTTTTTGTCCAAACCTAATGTTTCAAAAAGCAAGGTGCTCAGTTGTTTGGGAGAATTGAGATTGCATGGCTGTCCCACCAACGCCTGCGCTTGCGATTCCAAATTGTGCAAGGCTTGGTCAAATTCCTGGGCAAGCTGTTGAAGAAAGGCCAAATCCAAACGAATCCCCCGGTATTCCATCGCCGCCAAAACCGGTTCCAATGGCAGTTCGATTTCATAAAAAACACGTTCTAATTCGGGGATATTGGCCAGTTCTTTCTGGAGGATGGGCGTAAGATGAAATACGCTGTAAACATCCATGCCGCAATAGTTGGCAACCAGGGGAATGGGTACATCGGCAATCGTCTGCCCCTTGGGCACCAAATCCTGATAGGAAGTCGCTTGGATGCCCAGATATTTCGCACTTAAATCCCCCAGATTATGGCTTCCTTCCGGGTCAAGAACATAACTGGCCAACAACGTATCAAACACCACTCCCTGCAAACAAATGCCCTGCGCCCACAAGATATTCCGGTCGAACTTCGTATTTTGAAACACCTTGGGGGCCGCCGGATTTTCCAAAATGGGTTTGAGGTGGGTCAACACCACTTCTACAGGGAGTTGTTCACCCTGGCGATGCCCCACCGGAATATAGGCCACCTGTTCTTTGTCCCAACAACAGCCAATCCCCACCAGTTGGGCATCCCTAGGGTCAAGCGCAGTGGTTTCCGTATCCCAGGCAACGGGGGTTTGGGTGCAATTGTGCAGGGAATCGACCAGTTGTTCCAATTGGGCAAGGGTGGAAATAATCTGCACGTGAAACGGGGGAGTTGCCTTGGGCGCCGATGCGGTATCTGCCGCCGTAAAAAAGGCCAACGCCTCATCCTCTGCCCCAGAGGCAACCCCACCCAGACGCACATAAAGTTGATCAATCTGGCGCTGAAACGATTGCAATTCCAGGGCGGTCAACAGGGGCATCACTCTGGCAATATCAAACCCCACCAAACGGCAGTCTGACCAGTGAACATCCAGGGGCACATCCTGACAAATGCGCGCCATGAATTGGGAATGATAGGCCGCAGTTTTGCCCTCTAAAAGTTTCTGTCTTTGGGCTTTGGGTAACTCGTCCACATGGGCATAAAGTTCATCCAAAGTGGCATATTGCTGAAGCAGGGCCACTGCTGTTTTTGGCCCAATCCCCCGCACCCCCGGAATGTTGTCCGAACTGTCGCCGCACAGGGCCTTATAATCCACAACTTGCGCCGGCGTAATGCCCAATTTCGCCACCACCGTTGCCGGAGTAACTTCCACAGGCCGACCGGTTTGGGAATTCAGATGTAAAACATGAACCCGCTCATTGACCAACTGAAACAAATCCTGATCCCCAGAGAGAATTTTCACCGGCAAACCATCGTCCGCCGCCTGTTTGGCCAACGTCCCCAACACATCATCCGCTTCGTAACCCGGGGCCGTCACCACGGCAATATGCAAAGCGGCCAACAATTCGACCAAATTGGCCATATCCACCTGAAAATCCGCCGGTGTTTCCAGCCGCCCGGCTTTGTAATCCCCATCTGCCGCATGGCGAAAGGTGGGTTCGCCCCGGTCCAACGCCACCGCCAAATGGGTAAAGGCGTACTGGTCTAAAACTTCAAAAACCGCCTTCAAAAACCCGTAGGTAACACTGGTGGGAATGCCCGTTTTGGTACGCAAGCCCCCTTCCCGTCCCCTGGCAAAGGCATAGTAGGCCCGAAATGCCAGGGAATGACCGTCAACCAACAGAAGGTGAGGGGAAGTCATGGTGGGCCAGACTGCCCATGAGCCTGCAGCAATTCTAGCGCCCGTTTGACCTTTTCGGGAAACACCACCACCAAACTTCCCGCCGGTGCCTTGCTCAGCGCCGTGCGAATCGCCGTCGTTTCATCCAAAATCACCTCCCAGCGACACGCACTCCCCGCTTGGGTCACACCCGTGCGGATCAGTTCCGCGGCTTCCCCCAAGGCCCGTCCCCGCCGGTCGTCATCTTCCTTAATAATCACCCAATCAAACACCTGCCCGGCAATTGCCCCCAACGCCACCAAATCCTCGTCCCGCCGGTCCCCAGGGCCGCCAATGACCCCGATGCGTAACCCCTCATGCCAAGAGCGGACAAAATCCGCCACCGCCGCGTACCCATGCGGGTTGTGGGCGTAATCCACCAGCACATGAAAAGACCCCACCGGAATCAAATTCATCCGCCCCGGCGTCTGCTGCACCGAAGCCGCAAAACTGCGCAACCCCTGGCGAATCAGGTCCAACGGCACCCCCAGGGCAAACGCCGCCAACGCATTGGCAATCACAAACGGCACGCGCCCCCCCAACGTCAACGGCACCTCCGCCGCCCGCAGGATGCGTAAAGTCCACTCCCCATCGTAGAGCCACAAATCCCCCTGGTCGTACACCGCCGCCGGTGCGCCGCAATCAGCGGATGATCCGCCCGCAGGGAAAAATAGGCCGCCCGCCCGCGAGAATACTGAGCCATCGCCGCTACCCGCTCATCGTCCGCATTCAACACCACCGTGCCCCCCGGACGCACCACCTCGGCAATCACCCCTTTCACCTTCGCCATCTGGTCTAGCGTATCAATGTCGTAACTGCCCAAATGGTCGGCGGCCACGTTCAACACCACCCCCACATCACACTCGCGAAACGCCAACCCCGACCGCAAAATCCCCCCCGCGCACACTCGAGAACCGCCACCTCCACCAACGGGTCGTTCAACACCAACCGGGCACTCTGCGGCCCCGTATTGTCCCCCGGCTCCACCAGATAATCCCCCACATACGTCCCATCCGTTGTGGTAAATCCCACCACCTTTCCCGTCTGCTTAACCAAATGAGCCGTCAACCGCGTGGTCGTGGTTTTGCCGTTGGTCCCGGTAATGGCAATGATGGGAATCCGGTAGGGCACCCCCGGCGGAAACAGGGCATCCACCACCGGCGCGGCCACATTCCGGGCCAAACCCTGGCTGGGACGGTAATGCATCCGCAACCCCGGCGCCGCATTCACCTCCACCACCACCCCGTCCGTCTGCCGCAACGGTTGGCGAATGTCCGTCGTCACCACATCAATCCCGGCAATGTCCAAGCCCACCGCCGCCGCCGCCCGCACCGCCAACCAGGCATTTTCCGGGTGAATCTCATCCGTACAATCGACTGCCGTGCCCCCGGTGCTCAAATTGGCCGTGCGTTTGAGATAGGCCACCTCCCCCCGGCGCAACACCGTCCCAAAACCTGTTCCGTCGTCTCATCCCAAACAATCTTCGTCAAGACATTGTCATGCCCTTCCCCCCGTTGCGGGTCCCGATTGACCTGGGCTACTAACTCGGCAATCGTATGAATCCCATCTCCTGTCACATGGGCAGGCACCCGTTGCGCCACTGCCACCACCCGCCCCTTGATCACCAAAATCCGATGGTCGTGCCCCTGGTGGAACCGCTCCACAATCACCCGCCCTGCCCGCGACTCGGCCATCGCCAGGTCGTAGGCCACCTGCGCCTGCGCCAGGGTATGAATATCCAGGGTAATCCCCCGGCCATGGTTCCCATCCAGAGGCTTGACCACCACCGGATACCCCCCACCTCCTGGATCGCCTCGGCCAAGTCCTCTTCCCGGCGGATCACCCTGCCCCGCGGCACCGGAATCCCCGCTTCCGCCAGCATCCGTTTGGTGCCCTCTTTGTCCCCGGCCAACTCCACCCCCAAAATGCTCGTCATATCCGTCTGGGTGGCCTGAATCCGCCGTTGGTAACAGCCATAGCCAAACTGAATCATCCCCAGCGCCCGTTCCTGCCAGGGAATTCCCCGCCGCTCGCATTCGCGCACAATGGCTTCCGTACTCGGCCCCAACGCCGCCTCCTCTGCCGCAATTCCCCCAAATCGGCGATCAACTCCTCTAGCGGATAGTCCTCCCCCTGCGCCAAGGTCCGCACCAACCGCACCGCCACCCGTCCCGCTTCCGCCTGCTCGTACTCATACACCACCAGCGCCACCCCCGGCGTACTCGTCCACTGGGTGCGGCTAAAACTCACATCCATGCCAGCAATGTACTGCAATTCCAGGGCAACGTGTTCCACCACATGGGCCAAGGACGTGCCCCGCGCCACTTCCTCCAAAAACCCGCCCCAGTGCCCCGGAATGCAATAGTGGGACTCCAACCCCGGCAGTAATCGGGTCAGACGGACATGGAACTCCGGTATATCCTAGGTTTTCACCCCCGCCCACGCCCCCAAATCCAAGCGCAGGACCATCAATTTGGGGCGTTCCACGCTCCAGTAGTTCGGCCCGGTCAAGGTCAAAATGCGTAAAATTTCCACCCCAGGTTCCTCAAGCAGGACAATGGTGCCATACCGGGGGCAAAACCCGCCGACGTTCCACATCAAACCGGTCCCCCCGCCGCAGGAGATGCACCCGTAAATTGTGCGCGCTGATCGGGGCGGTACTGTGGGGTTGCGGTTCACAAAACGAAGAAGCCTCCTGGGCATCCAGAATCATCACCGTCCCTCGCCCCACCACCTGCAATTCCCCCGTCGGTTCAAACACGGCACAGGTGTCCTCATCCACCCCCACGCCCAGACATTCCGGGTGCATCACCACCGCGCTAAATAGCCGCGCCACCCGGTTGCGATTGTGGAAGTGCTGGTCCACGATCACGCCCGGCAAAAATCCCAACCCCCACGCCATATTCACCAAGGCCGGATGGGGATATTCCCCGTTCCCGCCCCCGGCAATCATGTGATACCCCATTGCTGCCGCTCCCGCACTGGTGCCCGCCAGCGTCAACTGCCCCCGTTCCCAATAGAAATGCAACGCCTCCAACAGGGCCGAATCCGCTAACAGCGTCGCCAAACGCAGTTGGTCCCCCCCGGTCAAAAAAACCCCCGTCATGTCCTGCAACCGCGACAACCAACTGGGGTGCTCGCTCTGTTCTCGCTCCCGCACATCCAACACCTGTACCGACTTGCAGCCCAAATTCTCAAACAACCGCCGGTAGATGCCACCGATGATCGCCGGTTCCCCAGAGGCCGCCGGGATAATTCCCAAACGGGCATCCCTGCCCCCCGCCCGCCGCCAAAAGGTCTGCAAAATTTCTAGGCCGTTAACTTTGTCCTCCGCACCACCAATTACCAAGGTTGAGGCTCGCTCCATGTCGCCGCCGGTCCGCTCTCCAAAAGTTTTATGTTTACTTAATCACAATAGTTCATATCATAACGGTTCTCCCAGATGGTATTTTATGATGCTGTTTGAGTATTTATACTTGCTTGTCGTGGTATGGTCCTACGACGCTCCAGGCAACGAACCTCAGGTCACAGGGTAGCGGCGCGGGCAGGGGTTAGCGCAAGGGAACCTGTGGTGTTGAGGGGTATTGCCCCCTGGGAAGCGGCGCCTTTATTTGTGCTGCCCTTTGTGCCAGCGACTGCCTGCCGGGAAACTGGCCGCCAGATTCAGACCCATTTGCCGGAATTTGAGGCGTTAGGAGCCAAGGTGGTCCGCATCAGTCCCGGTCCGTTGGCCCGGCGGCAGGAAGTGGCGCGGGCGGATAGGTCGTTGCGGGTGGGCTGTCGGGACCAGGGGGGCCAATGGGCAGACCCGGCGGGTGGCGGTGCGGTTGGACCGCAAGCAGAACCTTAAGGAACTGCGTAGGAGCGTCTTGACAGCGCCTTTGTGGGTCCGTTTGTGGACTGCGTAAGAATCCCCTGACTTCAGGCGGTGGGAGTGTCAACGTTGGCTCAATATCCCTGCAACCAAGCGGTCAAGTAATGACGGCACTGGTCCACCGATAGGCGCGGGGACAAGCGGGGCAAAGGGATTTCCCGGTCCCCCTGCACCAGGGTCAACACGGGAATTTCGTACTGGTACTGCTGCCACCACTGGGGGTCGGTGGTGATGTCCCGCTCCTCCAGGGTGAACCTGCCTGGGGCAATGGCAGCAAGTTTCTCGCGCAACCCGGCACAGAGGTGACAACCCGGTTTACCATAAAGCACGAGGTGAGGCAGGGGCATGGCCTGGTTCATGGGGAAGGACACAGCCTTAACGGATGCGCTGTTGTGGGACATTCTGCAGGAGCGGCTCCCGGCTGCGGCGGTCAACGAATTGGTTTGGGCGTATCTGGGGTATGAATACGACCCGGTACAGCAGACCTGGCGCACCGAGCGGGTGGCTGCCCCTTGGCGCGAGCGGTTTCCCACCCCCCCTGATTTTATCCAGGACCGGGCGGCAATCGTGCACCTGACCCGCAGTATTCCCCCGGCCGACAAACAACTGCTCAAAGCGGAACTGGGGTTCCCCGGTTATCGGGTGGACGAACTCACCCCAGAGCGCACCCGCCGCGCCACGATTGTCAATTGGTTGCTCCATATCCGCCGCCAACACCCATGACGCCCCACCAATGGCAACGGCGGCATTTGCTCTCGCTGCGGGATTTGGCGCCTTGGGAGTATGAAATCATCCTGCAAACCAGCGCCAGTTTTGCCGAGGTGTTGCGCCGCCCGACCCCAAAAGTCCCCACCTTGCAAGGCCGGGTGGTGGCACTGCTCTTTTTTGAGGCCTCGACCCGCACCCGCAACAGCTTTGAACTGGCTGCCAAACGCCTGTCGGCGGACACGTTGAATTTTTCCCCCGGCACCTCGGCTTTGAACAAGGGCGAAACCATTTTGGATACGGCCAAAACCCTGCTGGCCATGCACACCAATCTGCTGGTCATTCGCCATGCCGCCAGCGGTGTGCCCCACCAAATCGCCCAGGAGTGCGACCGCCTAGGCGCGGGCGTCGGGGTGATCAACGCCGGGGATGGGCAACACGAACACCCCACCCAAGCCCTGCTGGATTTATTTACGTTGTGCTGCCAGCGCAACCCGCACCAGCCCAGTCTCACCAGTTTGCAAGGCTGCAAAGTTGCGATTGTGGGGGATATTCTCCATTCGCGGGTCGCCCGCTCCAACCTCTATAGCCTGCGGGCTGCCGGGGCGGAAGTGCATCTGGCTGGCCCGCCAACTTTGGTGCCCCTGGCCTGGCAAAGCTTGGGCGTACAGGTGCATTGGCAGTTGGCGCCTGCCTTGCAAGACGCCCATTTTGTCATGGCGTTGCGCCTCCAGACCGAGCGGATGGACCAGCATTTTCTCCCCAGTCTGCGGGAGTACCACCGGGAGTACGGCCTGACACGGGAACGGTTGGCGCTCTGCCAGCCGGGGGTCAAAATTCTGCACCCAGGGCCAGTCAATCGCGGGGTGGAACTGACGTCGGACCTGATGGATGACCCGGAAGTAAGCCTGGTGTCCCAACAGGTAGGTAATGGGGTGGCGGTGCGCATGGCGGTTTTGTATTTATTAAGTACGGCAAAACTGTCGGCCTAATCCGGGAGGTGGCTGCCCTGCCTCTGCGATAGAGTAACTGCTAGTCAACTACCCCGCCCTGTTCGCGCTAGCGGGACGGAGTCCTTAGGGCGGAGCTTGGGGGAACCTAAGCTTGGTTGACCAGGGGGAGCGGTAACCAATCCGCTACGTCGGCAACAGGTCGTCAAGACCCACTCCGGGATGCTTCCTCAGTTCCGGACCCTGGAAGGGATCGGTCATGATGGTGAAAGGTAAAGCGCCGAAGGCCGATTCCGCTGCCGTAAGGCAGGAGCCGGTTGCCGACATCCCCGAGGGGAGCGGGCCAGATGGCCCCGTCACGAGGCCCGTAAGGGCAAAGAAGTTTTGGAATGGCGGTATTCGTTTTGGACAAACGCAAAAAGCCGCTGATGCCCTGCTCGGAAAAGCGGGCCAGGCTTTTGCTGGAACGTGGAAGGGCACGGGTGCATCGACTCATTCCGTTCACCATTCGCCTGGTGGACCGGACGGCTGAAGAATCCAGCTTCCAGCCGGTTCGTCTCAAGCTCGATCCCGGAAGCAAAGTTACGGGAATGGCTTTGGTCCGGGGAGAAAGGGGAGGCGCGCAGCATGTCCTGTGGCTTGCTGAGCTTCATCATCGTGGTCAGGCTATTCGGGATGCGTTGACGCAGCGGCGGGCGTTTCGGCGGAGAAGACGCACAGCAAACCTTCGGTATCGCCCGGCGCGTTTCAACAACCGGAGGAGGCCGAACGGCTGGCTTGCCCCGTCTCTTCGGCACCGCGTTGAGACGACAGGCACATGGGTTTGCAGGCTCAGCCGGTGGGCTCCGATTTCCGGTGTCAGCCAGGAGCTGGTTCGCTTCGACACGCAGGCTTTGCAGAACCCGAAAGTATCGGGAGTGGAGTACCAGCGGGGAACGCTGTTTGGCTACGAGGTGCGGGAATACCTGCTGGAGAAGTGGAACCGAACCTGTGCTTATTGTGGTGCGCAGAATGTGCCTCTGGAGATTGATCACGTGATTCCCAAATCCATTGGGGGGAGTGATCGGGTTTCAAACCTGGTTCTTTCCTGCCGCCCGTGTAACCAGGCCAAAGGCAACAGGCCCGTCGAAGAGTTTCTTCGTCGTAATCCGGAGCGCCTCAAAAGCTTCCTGGCGCAACTCAAGGCTCCGCTTCGGGATGCCGCAGCGGTCAACAGCACGAGATGGGCCTTGTTGTGGGAACTTCGGGTGTTGAACGTGCCCGTCGAAGTCGCTACGGCGGGACGGACAAAATGGAACCGTACCCGTCTGGGGATACCGAAAACCCACGCGCTGGATGCCGTGTGTGTCGGCGAAGTTGAATCCGTCACCGGATGGGCGGTTCCAGTTCTGTACATTCATGCAATGGGACGTGGAAGCTATCAGCGTGTGAGGCTCGACAAGTTTGGTTTTCCCCGTGGTTATCTCATCAGAACGAAGAACGTCAAAGGTTTTCGCACCGGAGACCTTGTTCTGGCTGATGTTTCCAACGGCAAGAACGCCGGAACGTATATTGGCCGTGTGGCCGTAAGAGCTTCCGGGAGCTTTAATATCCAAACGATAAACAAGACTGTTCAGGGAGTTTCCTATCGGTATTGCCGCCTGCTCCAACGTGCAGATGGATACCGGTATCATGTCGAACCATTTCGTGGGACGGCAAAAGAGGAGCCGCGGGAGCATTAGGCGGAAAGCGCTGTCCCTCCCCGCCCTGAAGGACGGAGTCCTTAGGGCGGGGTCTCCCGCGCCAGTTTTGATGACCCCCTGGGTAGGTCAGGTGGTGGTTATGCCGATGCCCATAGGTGCGGTGGTTGCCCCTGTCCCAGGCCAGGTTAGTGGTTGTTCAACGGGAAAACAGCCCTGCCGGGGCGCAGGACGGAGCCTTGGTGGGGTTGCGGCGGGCCGAGGTGGTGGCTTTGCAATTGTCGGACTACGAACCGACGGAAAACCGGCTGCGGGCGGGCAAGGGAAACAAGGAACGCTGGGTTTACCGCCGGGGGCGGACCGGTGGTGGCGAGGGACGCCGGCAGGGGCGCTCCTGGGCCCGGTGAATCGCCGGAGACAGGTGGTGGTGCGGGTTTTAACCCAGCAGGCGCCGCACCTTTATAGTCTTTTCACAAGAAAATGCAACACTTTGAGGCACTGGTCATGGCTGTATCCCCTTCCAGGACAGGGTTTGCAGGTAAAGGCGAATGTTGCAAACTTGTTTGAAATGACTATATCTCCAACCTGTTGGATGCGGGGGTGGATGTGGCGACCGTGCAAAAATTGGCAGGTCACGCCCAGGTGCAGACCACAGGGCGCGATGACCGGCGGGATGAACGGGCCAAACAGGCAGCGGTGGCACAACTGTGCCTCGGCTAGGGTACCAGTTGGGTGGACGCCTGGTGCACCCGTAGCTGCCGGGTGGCGAGATGGCCCTCGGCGCGGTTGCCGGTAACCGTCAGGGGGGGGTCGTAGTGGCGGTAAACCACCTGGCCGACGGCAATTACCTGTTGCGCCGCGATGTGCCATTCCACCTGTTGCGCCCGCAATTGCCCCTGGGGGGCGACCGCCTGCACCCCCTGGCTCAGTTGCAGCACCTGGTTGGGCACATCCAAAATCCCTTGCCCGGCCTGCACCACCCACTGCCGGGGCACATAGCGAATACGCACCGGTTGTGGCGCCTGAACCTGTCCCCTTTGCCACTGCCAGTCCAGGGCTTCCCCCGTGATCTGCAGAGCGGGTTGCCGGTAGGTCACCTGCACCTTTTGGCGCAAGGCCACCAGATGGTGCCGCAGCCAAATCGTGGCCGCCTGTGCCTTGGCCTCGAGGTTGGGGTGTTGCAAGCGCAAGTTGCCCTGCAGCAGCAATTCCTGGGCTTGCGGTCGCCAGAGAAGGGCTTGGGTGGCGATCTGGGTTTTGGCCTGCAGGTCACGGGCGCGGATGTCCCCCTGAATCGTCAGCGTTTCTCCCTGCTGCTGTACCGTCGCCTGCGCCGTTTCCACCCGATAGCGGGGTTGGCCTTGGTCGTAGATGTCCCCCACCAGTTTTTGCACCTGCACCCGCCGGGTTTGGGGGTCGGCCACCGCCTGCTGTGCCTGCAATTTCCAGAGAATTTGGCCGTTGGGGGTGACCTGCTGCAAATTCAGGGCCTGAAACGTCAGTTGTTGGGTGCCCGTTTTAGGGTTTTCCGGCTCTAGCGGTCGTTCGCCCACCCGACACCCCAGCAAACCCAGCAACGCCAGCGCCACCCATCCCCTATTCCCCCGAATTCGCCACATCCAGCGGGTTACGGTAGGGGTTTGGGCGGTTGGATTTGCGGATTTCATCGCGGATGGACTCCAGGTCAATGTAGCGGTCGGCCACATTGATCAAATTATCGCTGGTCATGGAGCGCAAACTTACCACCTCCACCCGTACCCCCCGATAACTGACCGCATCCACCGCATAGGCCAAATCCCCATCCCCACTCACCAAAATCGCCGTGTCATACGAGCCGACCAACGACAGCATATCCACCGCAATTTCCACATCCAAATTGGCCTTTTTCGACCCGTCCGGCAACTGCACCAATTCCTTGTGCACCACCCGATAGCCATTGCGCCGCATCCAGAGCAAAAACCCCTGCTGCTTTTCATTGGTCGGATCGACGCCGGTGTAAAAAAAGGCCCGCAACAACCGCGAACCCGCCGTCAAATAACACAACAGCTTCGTGTAATCAATTTCAATATTCAACTGCAAGGCCGCATAAAACAAATTCGACCCATCAATAAAAATCGCCAGCCGCCCCCGATTTTCCAAGACCTGCTGCGGCGTAAACAAACCCCTCGTTTCTACCCCAGACATGGCCTCATCCTTACCGCTTGTAAAAAACAGCTAGCCAACCATAAAGCCATGGTATCCCCTTGACGGGCGATGGATAAACCCGGGTTGCAGTCCATTGCGTTTGACAGCTCCCACGACACTCTGCTTAGGAATTAATCCCTAATGTAACAAGGAAATTCCACCCCCTCGCAAAAGCTTAGAATTTTATTATCTTTGCCGTTCCCAGGCGGGTGAAAACAGGTTCGGGGGGAGCGACCGCTTGACCGGGGGGCAGAGCGCCCCACTGCCCGTGTTCCCCGTAGGCCAACGGGGGGTCGTGGTCGAAATCCACCGCATAGCCCAACTGTTGGTACATACGGGTACTGGTCTGGGGAATCACCGGGCTAAGCAAATAGGCCGCCAACCGCGCCGCCTCCAACAGACTGTACAAGACCGCTGCCAGTTGGGTCTGGGCCCCGGTTTTGGCCAACTGCCAGGGCGCCTGTTCATCCATCCATTTGTTGGCCCGCTGCGCCAACCCCAAGGCCAAACTACAGGCCTGATGCAACGCCAAGCGCTCATAGGCCTGGGCCACCTGTTCGCCCAGATGCCGCCCGTACTCGGCCAAGGGGTTCTCCTGGGGCACAGGAATCGTGGGCACCCGCCCGTCGCAGTATTTGTGCACCAATTTGAGGGTACGGTTGAGCAGATTGCCCAAATCGTTCGCCAAATCCGCATTCACCGTTTGTACAAACCGCTCCTCGTTAAAATCCCCATCTTTTCCCAATTCAATTTCCTTCAAAAAGTAATAGCGCAGGGCATCGCTGCCGTAGGTGGCCACCAGGTCAAACGGGTCCAGGATATTTCCCAAGGATTTGCTCATTTTCTGCCCATCTTTGGTGAGAAAGCCATGGGCAAAAATGCGCTTGGGCAAGGGCAATTCCGCCGAGAGCAACATGGCAGGCCAATACACCGCATGAAACCGCAAAATATCTTTGCCAATCAGATGCACATCCACCGGCCACCAGGTTCGCACCGCCGCCGCCAAACTGGGTGGTTCCCCGGGTTCGAGCAGGGCCGTCAAATAGCCCAACAGGGCATCAAACCAGACATAAATCACGTGGCTGGGGTCCACCGGCACCGGAAAGCCCCAGTCCAAATGCAGCCGGGAAATGGAAAAATCCGCCAACCCCTGGGCCACAAATTTCACAACCTCATTGCGGCGGGGTTCCGGTTGGATGAAATCCGGCTGCTGCTGGTAAAGCGCTTCTAATTGTGCCTGATAGCGAGACAGGCGGAAAAAGTAATTGGGTTCATCCCGCCATTCCACCTGCACTTGGGGATGCAACGGGCAAAAGCGCCCCGGCAAAAGTTCCCGTTCGTCTTTGAATTCTTCACAGGCGACGCAGTACCAGCCCTGCTGTTGGTGCAGGTAAATATCCCCCCGCGCCCACACCCTCTGAAAAAACTCTTGGACGATGACGCCGTGGCGGGGGTCGGTGGTGCGGCTAAACCGATGCCAGCGGATGTTGAGCTTTTCCCACAGGGCCTGGAATTCCGCCGCCATCTGGTCGCAATGCACCTGGGGGGCCAGGCCCCGCTCCTGGGCGGTTCGCTGAATTTTCTGCCCGTGTTCGTCCGTACCCGTAACCAGCAACACCTGATCCCCCCGCAGCCGGGCAAACCGCGCCAGCGCATCGGCGGCCATCGTGGTATAGGCACTGCCCAGGTGGGGACGGGCATTCACGTAGTACAAGGGGGTAGTCAGACTAAACCGGGCCATGCCTGCACGCCAACACGCATCGTATTTTCCATGATAGGCGGATCGGGGCGGCCCCCATCCCTCCGGCCCATCTTTTATCCTGATAAGTGGGATGGTTACGAGCGCTACCTTATGTCCCCGGTGCAGGTGTATCTATTCGCCAGCAAAGCCACCAGTTGGGAGCAGATGCGGCAATTGGAAGAGCGACTGTATGCCCTAGGGTGTGCTGCCGAGTCTGTGCATGTGGTGGACGTAACCGAACAACCCTATCTGGCCGAACGGTTGCGGGTGGTGGTTACCCCCGCCCTGGTGAAAACCCAACCCGAACCCCGGCAGGTTCTCGCCGGCAGCGACCTCATAGAGCAACTGGAATACTGGTGGCCCCGCTGGCAGGCGGCGGCAACCCCCCAATCCTCCCCAGAGAGTCCCGAAGCCCAGATTGTCCGGCTGGAAGAAGAACTCACCCGCGCCAAATTGACGATTCAGCAACTGACTGCGCAGGTGCAATTTCGCGACCAGGTATTGGAATTACTCGCCCACGACCTGCGCAACCCCTTGACCGCTGTGAGCATTGCCCTAGAAACCCTGGAACTCACCCCCGACCGCTGGGATTTGGCCCCGCAACTCCTGCACCAGGCCCGCCATCAGGTCAAGACATTGGACCGCCTGATTACCAACCTGCTGCAGGTGAGCCGCAACCAGCAACACGCCTTGCGGTTGAACCCCCAGGCGGTGCACCTGCCCGAATTGATCCAGCAAGTCGTCCAGGGACTGACCCCCCAACTAACCAGCCGCAACCACACCCTCACCGTGGACGTACCTGCTCCCTGCCCTCCGGTTTTTGCCGACCCCGATGCCCTGCGGCGGGTTTTGATCAACCTGGTGGACAACGCCTGCAAATATACCCCTCCCGGCGGTTGCATCCACATCAGCACCCTCCACAGCACCACCTTGAAGGTACAGGTAACGGTCACAGACAACGGCCCTGGCATTCCCCCGGCAGACCAAGAACGGATTTTTGAACCGAATATCCGGCTAGACAACAGCAAGGACCAAACGGGTTACGGTCTGGGGCTAGCGGTCTGTCGCCAAATTGTTCAGGCGCACTACGGGCGCATCTGGGTCGAATCGGAACCCGGACGGGGCAGCAGTTTCCACTTCACCTTGCCCGTGTACCGCCCCTAGCCGGGGAATTGACAAATCCCCTCCCCATTCGTTAAGGTAGTAAATGCGATTAGCGATATGCCCCCATCGTCTAGTGGTCTAGGACACCTCCCTTTCACGGAGGCGACAGGGATTCGAATTCCCTTGGGGGTATTTCCACTTTCTTAGCTCGCGGGGGTGTGGGGGTGGATAAGCCCCGCACGGTACCTGCAAGGTCAGTGCCGGGATACAGCCACCCCCATGTGGTAGAATAGGGTTGGCCATACAAAACGGCGTTACCGGAATCTGGTATGGCTACGCGGTGGGACATCCCGTGTCTGCGACACGCAGAGGGTTCTTGCGGAAGCTCCCCAAGGAAGCGTATTGAAGCCCGCTCTCTGTCCGTAGGACGTTAGCAAAGCGTGGCGGAGCCATGAGACGGCAATATGTCACGTAAAAAAGATGGCTGTTTCCCTGGCGGCGAAGGAATTTTGGACAGGGTGCTAGGGAAGTGTTGCCAAGGAATAATCATTTCGGTTGAGAATGCCACACGAACTTGCGCAATCATCACGAATGGCTTCATCAAGGGTGGTACCAGAGGAGCGTACATCCGCAATTTTTTTAATGTGCTAAAGTCATGCTCAATGTCATTCAGGTCTGGGGAATAAGCTGGCAAAAATCATAAAAATCATACGATATGCCCTGCCGCTTCCGCTCATTCTCGCCTGCGTTTCTGACGATGAATCGGTGCATTGTCCACAATTATAGTCATTTCAAACAAGTTTGCAACATTCGCCTTTACCTGCAAACCCTGTCCTGGAAGGGGATACAGCCATGACCAGTGCCTCAAAGTGTTGCATTTTCTTGTGAAACGACTATAATACCCATAGTCCCGTCAATGCTGGTGCAGCTCTAACTATCGCGCAAACGTCACCGCATCTAAACTGCCGTTAAATGACAGAAGAACAATGAAATTCTTGTTTGCGCAGACCCGCTACCAGATTCTCTCGTCGTTTCGCCCAACCCCAAATCAGACTGACAAACCACTCCAAGCCCATCTCATCCATTTCTCCCATACTTCTTAATTAATTCTCGCAACGTTCGAGAGCATAATATTCTATCGAAATAATTCCTTTCCCGATTCAATTTATTGGCTGTCATCAGTGACCGTGAACTATTCCTTATATATGTATAAATCCAGAAGTGTTGCATCTTAAGACTTTGAGGGTTTGGGCCAAAATGCACATCGAGCCTCATGATACAAAGCATTGTCATTGAGAAGCCGAATTCTTATTTATAGTCATTTCAAACAAGTTTGCGACATTCGCCTTTACCTGCAAACCCTGTCCTGGAAGGGGATACAGTGATGACCAGTGCCTCAAAGTGTTGCATTTTCCTGTGAAACGACTATA
>NZ_JBRCEP010000096.1:0-10840 GCF_053491055.1 Gloeomargarita sp. | reverse complement strand
AAATCCTCCGCTGGAATATCCCTGACTTTTTGACGATAAGCTCGTCGTTCTCTTTGCACCTCCTCTTCTTGGACTCTCGCGCTGCGGTAAGTCTTTTTTTAGAGTCATTCCTTGCTTTTTCAAGAAATTGTGTATCGTGACGGTACTTACATCAATCCCTAAGCGCTCCCGCAACAGTTCTTGGTATTGCCACAGGTAGAAGTCTGGGTGTTCTGCAATGATTGCCATCACTTCCTGGCGATGCTGTTCCAAAATACCCACTCGCTTGGTACCTACGTTCTTGGGGGTTAAGTCCTGAGTTTGTTGGTACTGTCACGTGTACTGTTCTTTTGGTCAGGCTACAAAATCAACTTTACCCGTAAAAAAAACATACTCTTATGAAGAACAAAACGAAGAAGAGCGACAACAGTTCATCAAGATGATGAAAGAGGAAAAGAAAGAATGAAGATTTAGTCTATATTGACCAGTCTGGGATGGATAATCGAGATGTTTATGAATATGGTTGGGGGCGAAAAGGACAAAGAATATACGGTCAACGACCTGGCAAAAAGAGAGAGAATCAGCATGATGAGTGGTTATCATTTAGGGAAATTGGTTGCACCATTTACTGGGATTGGTATAGTCGTTTCACAGGAAAATGCAACACTTTGAGGCACTGGTCATCACTGTATCCCCTTCCAGGACAGGGTTTTCAGGTAAAGGCGCATGTCGCAAACTTGTTTGAAATGACTATAGTTGTAATTTGCAAGTATTGATTGCCTGGTTAACAGAGATGTTGTTGCCCACCATTGGAGCAGGGAAGAAAATTGTTTTAGATATAGCTAAGCATACAAAGGTTGACATGATATGGGTCGCTGGGCGTAGCCCCACAATGGCGTAGCCATGAATCTTCAGGCGACAACCTTAACCTACCTAGCTATAGTACCAAAAGCGTCAAGTCTTACGATTTTGAGGGTTTGTGCCAAAATGTGCATCGAGCCGAATGATACAAAGCATTGTCATTGAGGCGCTGAGTTCTCATTGATGACAAAAAACCTTCCCATTCAGCATGTTGTCTGACGTGAATTTATGAACTTTTGCTGCCGCGTTCCACACTACCGGTCAGTCATTTTCAATTAACCAGCGTGGGTTTTAGCCGCTTGGGCAATTTGGGCAAAGGTGTCTGGGTCAAAAATGCTCATTTGCGCCAACATTTTCCGGTTTAGGGGAATGTTGGCCTTGGCCAGTTGGCCGATCAATTGACTGTAGGATAAACCATGCACGCGAGCCGCCGCATTGATCCGCGCGATCCACAACTGCCGAAAATCCCGTTTTTTCTCCCGCCGGTGCCGGTAGGCGTTCCGCAGGGCTTTCATCACCCGTTGGTTGGCCGTGCGAAAGAGCAACGAAGCCGCACCCCGAAACCCCTTGGCCAATTTCAAAATTTTTTTGCGCCGTTGGCGGGCCACATTCCCCCGTTTGACTCGCATGGTATCCCCTCAGTCCCAAATACTCAAATAGCTAACATCAAACGCACGTTTTCTAAATCCCGCGCATGCACCTCGACCTTGCGTGCCAGCCGCTGTTTGCGAATACTGGATTTTTTCTGCAACAGGTGGTTCCGCATGGCCTTGCGCCGCAGAATTTTGCCGCTGCCTGTCACCTGAAACCGCTTGGCCGCCGCCTTGCGGGTCTTGAGTTTGGTCTTTGCCATCCCTTTTTTCAAAGCCACAAGGATTGATTATAAAACGCCAAACCCAGTATGACAAGCCCCCCTAACACCGGTTCAACCCCGCCTCACGCGCCGCTTGGACCACGGCTTGGGCGACCGTCGGCACTACCCGCGAGTCAAACACCGAAGGGATAATGTACTCCCGTTGTAATTCTTGGGGAGCGACCAGGCTGGCGATGGCACGGGCGGCGGCCAGATACAACTCAGGGGTGAGGCGGTGCACCCGGCTGTCTAAGGCGCCCCGGAAAATGCCGGGAAAGGCCAGCACATTATTAATTTGATTGGGGTAGTCACTGCGTCCGGTCGCCATCACCGCCACTTTGTCCTCGACCAATTCCGGTTGGATTTCCGGCACGGGGTTGGCCAGTGCAAACACCACCGGGTCGGGCGCCATCCGCATCACCATTTCGGGGGTGACGGCACCCGGGACACTCAAGCCGAGAAACACATCCGCATCGACGAGCGCATCGGCCAAAGTACCGGTTTGGTCAACGGCAAAGGCGGCTTTGGTCGGGTGGAGGTCGGAACGGCTGGTACTGACAATGCCTTGCGAATCACACAGGATTAACTCCTGGGCACCCGCCCGTTGCAAAAGGCTGGCGACCGCCAAACCGGCGGCTCCGGCCCCATTGATCACCACCCGCACCCGTTCTAGGGATTTGCCGACCCAGCGCAGGGCATTGAGCAAGGCAGCAAGCGTGACAACCGCCGTGCCGTGTTGGTCATCGTGAAAGACGGGAATGTCCAATTCCTGTTGCAGTCTCTGTTCGATTTCAAAACAGCGGGGCGCACTAATATCTTCTAAATTCACCCCGCCAAATACAGGTGCCAGATATTTCACCGTATTGACAATGGCATCGGTATCTTGCGTGGCCAGGCAAATGGGAAAGGCATCAATCCCGGCAAATTCCTTAAACAGCATGGCTTTGCCTTCCATTACCGGCAGAGCGGCTGCCGCGCCCAGATTCCCCAACCCCAACACCGCACTGCCATCGGTGACAATCGCGACACAATTTTGTTTGATGGTCAGGCGATACACCTGGTCGGGGTCTTGGGCAATTGCACGGCATACCCGCCCCACGCCAGGGGTGTAGGCCATCGCCAAATCCGCCCGATTTTTCAAAGGGATTTTGCTTTGTAGGTGAATTTTGCCGCCCTGGTGCAGCTTAAACGTGCGGTCATCCACACTCAGCAATCGCACCTGGGGCAACGCCTTGAGGGTTTGAATAATCCGTTCTTCGTGTTCCGGGCTGGTGGCGTCAATGGTAATTTCCCGCACGGCAGTTTGGCGGGTCTGCTCCACCAGGTTAATTGGCCCTAAATTGCCGCCTGCTTCCCCAATCGCCTGCAAAACGGTTGCCAATTGCCCCACCCGGTTGGGGATTTCCAGGCGCACGGTCAAACTGAAACTGGGACTGGGGGTGATGCTGGTCATGGGGCGTTGCAGTTTAGAGCCATCCGTAATAGCCAACCCTACCATAGTTTGCCCCAAGGGTTGCGAATGTTCAAAACGAACCAATTGGCTACGGTTTGCCGGTGCCTATCCGTCACCTGTAAAAGTAACAGCGACCGCTTAAACTCTGCAATAAAAATTCATAAATTTGAGTCAGACAAGATGCTTAATGAGAAAGTTTTTCATTATAAATAAGAATTCGGCTCCGAAATGACCGTGCTGTGTATCGTTAGACCAGATGCACATTTGGGCACAAACTCTCAAAATTTTAAGGTTCAAAACTTCTAGTTTATTTATTTATTGCAACTGTTAAAAGTTCCACGGATGTATGGAAGTAAATTAAATTAGTAGATAAGTTGCAACATATAGAAATTTTAATCCGGCAGGAGTGGAATTTTGTCCATTGGCGCCAGCGGGTCGTCCCATACTTAAGATGTAAATTTTTGTTGCAGAATTCCATACCTGGGGGTTCAACACTTCTGTAATTAAGGACATTGGATTTTACGTTGGCAGCGTCTCTAATTGCCAGAGGTGTTGGCCTTTCCCAGATGAAGTTTGTGGGTTGCTTCTCTGCGCATAACATCCCAACATTGCCAATGAATATGATCGCCTATTGGCACTGCACAGATGCTTGCTCTATGCCAGGTACCAACTGCGTGATTCCCAACCGTCCCCGACCGGATTAATGCTTTAAGCTTTCTCCCAGAATTTTTAATTTTGGTTATGATAGTGATCCAAGCTACACCAAATTCCATACATTGAGAGAGGGGGTAGGTGGTTGAATTGCTCATAGGTCTTACGGAACTGTATGTACTGCTTGCCGAAATCACGCGCCGGATACAAGCGGGGGAGGCGGTAGAAAATGTACTGCAAACTGCCCTAGTCCAACTCCGGCAGGGTTGGGGGGCAAGGCATCTGGCGCTCTATCGGGGGCAAGAGGTGGTGCTGACGGCTGGCGAGGCGTTGGCACCGGGGCCAATGCCTGCGTCCAATCAGGTGGTCAAGCGCCCGCAGGAATCCGGGGAGACGTGGTTTTGGCCGGTCATCGTTCAGCAACAGGCATGGGGTTGGTTGGTGGCGCATTGGTCAGGGCCACCGGCAGAAACCATAACGGCTCAAGGGGAATTATGCGCGGCCCATTTCGGTTTGGTGATTGCCGCCACAGGATGGAACCATCAATCCAAATCTGAGTTTTCTCTGCCGACCCTTGCGGATGAACCCTATCACTTTTTATTGGATAACTTGCCCATCGGTGTGGCATTGCGAAATCCGGCAGGTGATTTCATTTATGTCAATGAATACCTGGCCGAACAACTCTACCAAATGCCGCCCGATGCCCTCTTAGGAAATGCATGGATGCAGGTCATCCACCCCGAAGATCGGGAACGGGTGCGGTATTCTTGGCTAGCAAAACCCGAGGTCTCACTCTACTACAAAGAGGAATATCGTCTCCAACGCCAAGATGGTTCGGTGATGGACATTCGGGAACAGACCGTTGCCATTAATAATGTCAATGGTGTTACGGTAGGTTTTATCTCCTTATTAAGCGATATTACCGAAGCCAAAACGCTCGAATCAATGCTCAAAAAAAATGAAGAAAAATATCGGCAAATTATCGAGTATCAAACCGATTTTCTGGCTTATTCTTTACCCGATACAACGATTACTTTTGCCAACCGCTGCCTGCACGAAGCGCTCGGCTACTCCTTAGAGGCTGCCGAAATGGTGGGAATGAAATGGGAGCAAATCATCCTCAACCGTGAAGATTTGCAGATTTTAGAGCAATATGTCCGCCAATTGACGCCGAAAAATCCCATTTTTTCTTATATCAATCCTATACGCGGTAAACAGGGGCAAATTCTGGAAGTGGAATGGCTAAATATAGGCATTTTTGATGATACAGGGCGTTTATTAAGCATTCAATCCATAGGTCGGGATGTCACTTTGCTGCGGCAAACAGAGCGGGAATTGCGCGCCAGTCGTGAGCAACTCAGGACCCTGTTAGAGAATATGCCTGGCTTGGTGTACCGCTACCACCCAGCCACACCGGAACAGCCTGAGCATTTTAGTTATCTAAGTAGGGGTGCAGAGGAGATATTTGAACTCTCTGCGGATCACATCATGGCCCATCCGCGGGATGTATGGACGACGCTCACCCATCCAGAGGATTTAGAGCTATTAGAATCTTCGATCCAAACCGCCGTTACAAACCAAACCAATTGGTTTTGTGAATGGCGGGTGGTCACCCCTTCCGGCAAGCTCAAGTGGATACAAGGGCGCTCAACAGTACATCAGCAACTCGAAGGTGAACCCTACTGGGATGGAATTTTATTGGATATTACGGAGAAGAAAAATGCCGAATTACAACTGGCACAACAAGCGGAATTTCTCCATCGGATTCTTGTCGCTACTCAAGCAATTATTTACATCTATGATTTGGTGGAACAACGGAATGTTTTTGTTAATCCTGAAATTGAATTACTGCTTGGCTACTCGGTCGCCGAACTGCAAGCAATGGGTAATCAGTTGGCTCCTCAGCTAATCCATCCAGAGGATTTACCAAGGATACAAGCCCTAGATAGGGAGCTTGTCCAAAGCAATGATGACGGACGAAGAGAGATTTTTTACCGGATGCATACCAAATCTGGTCAATGGCGGTGGTTTTTGAGCCAGGAGCGTGTTTGGCGGCGCAATGAGCAAGGGATTCCCTGCCAAATCTTGGGTGTTGCAGTGGATATTACTGACTTAAAAGAGACTGAATTGGCGCTCGCCGAAAAACAACAACTTTTGGATAATGTTCTGGGTAATTTACCGGTTGCGCTGTGGCGGTATCAGCTTTGGCCAGATGGACGGGAAGCCCTGCCCTATGTGAGTGCTGGATTTCCCAAAATCTATGGCGTGACGCCTGAAGAAGCGGTACACAATATACCGAAACTATGGGGTTTAGTTGCCCCGGAAGATGTGCCTACGCTCAAGCAATTAGTCCAGGAATCTGCGCAAAATTTATCACTTATTGAGACAGAGTTTCGGATTCGCACTCCCCAAGGGCAACTCAAATGGCTACAAGTATTTGCCCAACCCCAACGGCAGGCCGATGGGAGTACGGTATGGAATGCAGTGTGTTTGGACATTACCCCGCGCAAGAAAGCCCAATTAGAACTCCAAACCCTAAACCAAGAATTAGAACAACGCATCCATGAACGCACCTTAATTTTGCAAAAGCAAGCCCAAAAGGAGGGTTTATTGCGCTTGATTATTGAGACGATTCATCAGGCGCCCAGCATTGAACAGATGCTCCAGATTGTACTGGATTCGACCCGTAGCAATTTGGGGTGCGACCGGGTGGTGGTGTATCAATTCAACCCCGATTGGAGTGGTCACTTCTTAGCTGAATCGGTGGCACCGGGTTGGGTATCAGTGGTCACAGCTCCTGTGTCCACCCTTTCGGATCATTGTTTGGAAGAAACCCAAGGTGGGCGGTTTCAAAAGCGTTATATTTTGGTGAGCAATGACATTTATCAATCGGGCTTTACAGCTTGCCACATTGAACTGCTAGAGAAGTTCCAAGCCCGCGCTTTGGTGATTGTGCCCATTTTTCTAGGTGATAAACTCTGGGGGCTTTTGGCGGCCTATCAAAATAGTGGCCCGCGCATTTGGCAAACAGATGAGATAGACTTTTTACAGCATATCGGTCTGCATTTGGCCATTGCCTTGCGTCAGTCAGAATTGTATCAAGCAGCCCAGGCGCAAGTGGTCGAATTACAAAGATTAAATAAACTTAAAGATGAATTTCTCAGCACGGTTTCCCACGAGTTGCGCTCCCCCATGCACAATATCAAAATGGCCCTGAAAATGCTGGAGTTGAAATTACAAAAAAGTGGCATCCTGGCCGATCCAGAATTGGGGATTTCCCGGTATTTGGATATTCTGAAAAGTTCCACCGACCGAGAAACAAATTTGATTAATGATTTATTAGACCTAGCCCGGTTAAATGCGGATGAATATACCTTGGAGTTGACCCAGGTGGATGTCCAGCAAATTTTAGATAAAATTTTACCACTGATTGAGGAACGTACCCAATGCCACGACCAAACGTTGATCGTGCAAACACCGCCAGAATTGTGTCCACTCCATACGCATCGGCAGTCTTTAGAACGCATCTTGCAAGAACTGTTACATAATGCCTGCAAATATACACCTGCGGGAGAAACCATTACGCTGGCCATTGAGAGAGAATCGCAGGATTTTTGTTGTTTCCGGGTGATCAATACGGGAGTGGAGATTCCCCCTGCCGAACAGGCACGGATTTTTGATAGTTTTTACCGCATTCCTACCCATGACCCCTGGCAATATGGAGGCACAGGTTTGGGTCTGGCGTTGGTGAAAAAATTAGTGGAACGCCTAGGTGGGACAATTCGCTTAACCAGTGAACATAAGCGCACGGAATTTGCAGTCAGTTTGCCCATCTCTTATACAGCGCTAGGAGAACAGAATGGCTCAACCACCCCTTAAACCCCTGTCCCCTTTATACGAAACCGATCTGGCCTTGTGGTTTGCTCAGACCATTCATGCACTAAAAACCAGGGATTTTGGCCGGGTGGATTGGGAGCATTTAATTGTGGAGGTTGAGGGTTTGGCAGGTCGAGACAAGCGGGAATTAAAAATTAGATTAACGGCTCTATTTGAGCATTTATTAAAACGTACTTGCGTCAACCTGCCAGAATGTTTTCGTGGTTGGGATGGCACCATCAAGCGTTCCCAAATCGAAATTCAAGAGATTTTGCAGCAATCGCCCAGTTTGCGATCTTATTTCCTAGATATAGTTCTGAATTGTTATGCGGACGCGGTGGCCATTGTCCGGGCGGAATACGATGCAGTGATCCCTGATACCTGTCCCTTTCCTACCCAACCGGAAGTTCTGCTGAATTGGACGGCTACTGCCCCAACGCCTGGACCACCTGAGCAGGGCTGATTTCGGCCAGGGTCGGAGCTTGCAGCGGTATACACACATCCGAGTTGGGGAGGATGCGTCGGGGTGTGGCCGCCGATAACAGGGCCACCACAGGAGTTTGCACCGCCACCGTCAACTGCAAGGGCAAGGGTTGGGCCTCGCTGACCAGCACCAGGGTTGCCCCCGCCAGCAGGGCCGCCTGTTGTCCCACATCGCCTGGCATGATGCGGGGAACGCCTGCACCCCCTTCCCCCCAAACCAGCAGGGGTAAGTCCGGTTGCTGTTGCCGTAACTGCGCCACCACCTGCTCCCAGTGGGGATACTGCTCATCCCAAACCACCAGGGCATACCCCGCGGTGAGGCCCAACTGCTGTTGTTGGGTTTCGGCCCAGGTCAGCGCCGCCGCCGGAATTTGTACGGCCATCGCCCCACAGGCTGACCGGATGCCTAAAGCGGCCACCAAATCGTGGTAATACTCCGGGGGATATTGCTCCGGTTTCGGGGTCACCACCTGGGTGAGCCACCGTTGCCCCACGCCGCAAAACCCAACCCGCTCCCGCACCCCACTTAGCCACAGCAAAAAACTCAAGTTACCACTGGGACGGGTCAACAGCACCGCATCATAATAGCCATCCCGCACCGCCCCCAAAAGGTTGATCCATTCGGTTAAACTGTTGCGACTGCCATACGCGTAGGTCAACACCCGCGTCACCCAAGGACACAGGGAATACAGCGACTGCACCGTCGGGGCCACCACCACATCCACCTGCGCCGGGGCTTGACTCAAACTGCGCAGGGACGGAAACAGCCACAACTGCTCCACTTCCGTACCCGGCGACAACACCAAAAATCGCAACATAACCGTGCCAACTCCGGAGCCACTATTCCAGTTATACCCCGCCTACCGGGGCACCCGAAATAGGGCATCCAAATAAACCCGCGCCACCCGCCGGTCCTGCGCCGCATTCTGCAACAAAAACAACGACAACGCCGCACTGCACACCCGATGCATATCCCAATCGGGATGGGTAGCCAAATACCCTTCCAAACTTTCATGCAATTCCTGCGGAATCTCCGCCCGTAACACCACCCGACCTGCCATATCCCCTACCCCGTGCATAACGTTACGAAATTTTGCAAATCCACACCCCTCACCTGCAGCTATTTCAGCCGAAACCCAGACGGGCTGTCAAATTCCCTGATGCGGCCAATTTATGAAGTATTCTTTACACGCCACGTAAACACGGGGTTTGCGGCCAGTTTTTGTTACGTTATTTAATGTGGGCAAATTATCCACAGGGGGGGCGGAAACGGGGATAATGACGCTGGAACCTGTGGATAACTTGGGGCAATCTGTGGATAAGTTGGGGATAACTGGGGAGAACCTGGGGATAACTGGGTCAGAATGTGACAATTTATTACAAATTCCAATGCGCCCGGCGACGGCGGCGGAAGTGGGGGAAATTTTGCGGCAAACGGGGAGGCAGGCGGTGCGGTTGCAGGGGCAAAACAGCAAGGCCCACTGGGGCAGACAGACCCATCCGCCTGGCATCACGATAAGTACGGCGGCATTAAACCGGATCGTCAACTACTCGGTGGCGGATTTGGTGGTCACGGTGGAAGCAGGGGTGAAATGGGTGGATTTGCAGGCGGAGTTGGCGACCCAGCGCCAATTTTGGCCGGTACACCCGCTTTATCCGGATCGGGCGACGGTGGGGGGCATTCTGGCGACAGCGGATACAGGGGCCTGGCGGCAACGCTATGGCGGTGTGCGGGACGGGGTGTTGGGGATACATTGGGTGCGCCCGGATGGGGAGCAGGTGAAAGCGGGCGGACAGGTGGTGAAAAATGTGGCGGGCTATGACCTGATGAAACTGTTGACGGGGGCGTGGGGGACGTTGGGCTGCATCACCCAGGCGACGCTGCGCTTGTATCCCTTGCCGCCGGTGACCCGCAGTTTTTTGGTACAGGGGGAGGACCTGGCACGGGTGCGGCAACAGTTGTTGGATTCGGCGTTGCAACCTACTGCCTGCGATGTGCTCTCTGGTGCCTTGGTGGCGCAGTTGGGGTTGCCCGCACAGCCCAGCGTGTGGGTGGAATGGCGGGGGACGGCGGTGAGTGTGGCAGAACAGGTGACCCGCTGGCAAGCGTTATGCCCGGACAGCATGGTGGAATTGCCCCCAGACACGGGCGAGCAATTAACCCGCATCCTCAGTGTGCCGGGAACACACCCCCACGTCTTGTTGAAAATTGGCGTCTTGCCCACCCGCACGGTTCCCCTGGCCCTCTATCTGGAACAACTGGCGCCCCAGGCGTGGCTGCAACTGCATAGTGGCGTGGGCTTAGGGCGATGCGTGTTGCCCACTGTGCCCGACGATTTGGCAGCCCTAGTTACCCAAATGCGGGCCTTTGTCCATCCCCAGGGATTTGTGAGTGTGGTGGCCGGCCCCGATGTGCCCAACCGTTGGGATGTGCGGGAAAATAGCCTGACGCTCATGCAACGGGTGAAACAACAATTGGACCCGCATAACCGTTTGAATCCGGGGCGATGGCTGTGGGATTAGTTCCGGTATCTTTGCTAACGGTGGCGCACATTCATGGGCATGATTTTTACGCCTGCTTTGATGAGCGCCTCGTGGATTTTGTGCGCAAGCTCCAGCGCATTTGGACCGTCGCCATGGATGCAGAGCGTATCGGCTTCAATGCGAATGCTTTCGCCTTGCAG
>NZ_JBRCEP010000095.1:0-7862 GCF_053491055.1 Gloeomargarita sp. | reverse complement strand
ACGCTGACTCATGTTGATTTTCCTCCCGCATTTTTTGTAGCTCAGCTAATCCCCGCAGGCGATTGTTTACAAGTTCCAGCAGCCTTTGAATCTCAGTTACGCGCCGCTCTTGTTGAGCTGCTCTGGCACGTTCAAGGTCCATCTCCATTTGTTGCTTATCTGCCTCTAGTTGTGGGATGTCTGCCTCTGTAACTCGGTGATGGGCGCAGCTTAGGCAGGCGTAGCGGTATTGGCAATCGCCCAACATGCTGGGGCGGTGGCACTCACCAAGTGGGGTTGTGACCTTCATCAAGTCAGCCAACTTTTCGTAACGTTGCTTGCGGGGCTTGTAGGTGGTGACCCGCCCGTACATATCCACATAGCCCTTAGTCTCTGCCTGTTTCTCTAGCCGCTCCAACGAACGCTTACGGTAGTGAGGTAGCATGTCGAGAGAGCCATGCCCTAAAACCACCGCAATGTACTCGTCTTCAACCTCACAATACGCCATCACACTGGCCTTGATGTAACGAAACATGTAGCTGGTGAGAGGGAAAGGTTTACCATGCTTGTCTTTAAGATTGGCCACCTCCCTGAACGCTTTGAGCCATGAATGAACTATTGTAACCGATAAGGGACTAGGCTTATAAACAGGCTCAACTTGAAAACGCCCTCCCACTTCTGCCCCATCCTTGAATGCTGTGGATGCTCTACAGAAAAGTTTGTTGAACTGAGAATCGTTGCCAAACTGTTCGTCCAAAAAACGTTGTTGCTCTTGCACTAACTCGGCAACCAGAGGATGCACCTGGAAATAACGCCACTGCTTCCGTTTGGCGACCCAGCGTAGTAGAAACCAGTGCCCTCCTTCCTGCTTGAGGCAATGACGCGGCATCAGCAGCATCTCGTTGATACGGCACCCTAAAGCAATTTGCAACCGAAACAAGCGTGCCAAGGGCGCAGGAAAAAGGTCAAGTTGCTCGTAGATTTGATGCAATACCTCTCCCCCTTGCTGCACCAAAATAAACTTAACTGTCAATAAAAAATAGTTACTATTGCCTTAAAACTGTCAATAAGATGCTGAAAAACAAGGCAAAATACTAAACATATCTACATTTTATTGAGAATAAATAGCAATAACTTCATAAAAACAGATACCATGCCTACCCGATCAATAAACCTTCGATGTAGAACTTAACCGTTCGCGCTTCCCCTGCGCCGCCGAAGCGCAGCACAGGCAGTTTCAGGTGCAAGCGCTTCTTGGACAGATGGTTATTCCAATCCTTTCCTGAAAAGGAGCTCCTCCCGGGTATTCTACCAACTGCCGTTTTGCGAAAGCTTGCGCCACCTCGCCCTCTTTCCCCAACTCTCTCGCAAGAACCATTAAATCAAGCGAGTTAAGAAGTTCTGCCGTAATTGGCCGCTTTGCATCCCAGAAAATTAAGGCCGACCAAAACTCCCTGGCAGGGTCACATTCTAAACCGAAATGGCTATAACGCAAATCCCTGCCCTAAAGGACAGGGAGCATCAAAACGAGTTAAGCTGAACTGTGCGGTGGAAAAAGATATCAACTTTCCGTCCGGCCTCGAGATGCCATACGTTTACTGGAGCAGCCTTTTTAGACTGAAGCCATTCTTGGAGCTTAGGATTAAGCACACTTAAAGCTCCCTCAATTGCTGCAGCACGGTAGTTTTTTGTATTTTTGCTTTTGGTGATAACTGTTTCACGAATATTCTCAGAATCAGAGTTAACGATAACCTGTCGGTCAACTTCTGGCTCATTGTACAAACGAGCCACCTGTTGTACCCCATTAGCAATAACTGTACCTAAAAGCTTAGCAATTTCTGACAAAGTTCCCGTCTGAAAAAGTTTTGCCATTAATGGCCGACCCTTTTCCCCCCTAATTTCGACAGCATTTTCCGGAAGCTTGTATTCAATTCCATTTGGGGTAACTATAGCAGTTCCCTCTAAAAACATCAAACCGTTAGGAGCTACAGTTGATACGCGACCTAACACAAGCGTACCCGGAGGTAAAACCTCTGTTAACGAAGACTCTTCTACAATTTCAATACTAAAAGTACGTTCCTTGTTACGCTCATCTCCCTCCAGAAATATCACAGGCGTCTTGACACGCCCAGGAACTTGGGTCCCACCCATAACCTTTTGAGTATGGGTAGCTGCCAACTTAACTTCCGGCTCTGACACAAGCTCAGGGTAAATGTAGCCCTGAAGAAAAGCTTCCTGTTGAGCACGCACACGTTGAGATATATCAGGCAAACGAGACACATCAGCCCTAGCAGACAGCGACTCCGACCGAGCCACACTAGCTAAAGTACTAGGTGAAAAAGAAGAAATAGATCCCTGAGAACCCTGAATATTCTTATTCTTATTAGGAGCCTGAAAACCCTGAATATCCTGATTCTCATGATAAGGGGAGAGATTCTCTTCAGGCATCACAAACTGACCCGTGCCACCTTGTTCCTCCATCGAAGGCTCCTGCACCGGAGTGGCAGAAGTAGCTGACGATGGATCACTTTGCGTGGATAACTCTGCTTTAACTACAGGAGTCGCATTTCCATCCACACGACCAAAAGAACCAAGCTTCTGTTGAAACTGCCACATCACCTGCCACTGATTAATAGCCGCTTCTGGTGACTGCTGCGACAATTCTAGTGCAGGACCCTGTGCAGGCAGAGAAGGTGACGGTGGCACCGGTGGCGACGGTGATGATGATGGCGGTGGCGATGGCGGCGGTACCACAACCGGCTCTAGAGGTGTTGGTGAATCTGGAAGTGTCGACAAAACAGTAGAAGGCTGCCCAGATCGCGGCTGGCCCTTCCTCTCCTCTAAAGGTGTCTGGTCATCAGGCTGTACCTCGCGATTTAGCTGCTGCTCCGCCTGTAGCTTCGCCAACTCTGCCCGATAACGCTGATCCAAAATCGCCCGTTGTGCCTCTAACTCAGAAATCCGAGCATCCTTTTGCTCCGGCGTCATGTCTAAAAAACCACGCTCCGCCGCACTACTCTGACTCTGCTCCTGACTCGCTGCCACCACATCTTCCTGACGCCCAATGCCAAAACTGCTGGAAAGAAAAAAACCCGCCACAATGGTCACAAAGCCAACCACCACGCCCATCGACCCAGCCTGAACCCACCCCCGCTCATGAAACTTTAACTCAGTATGCTGCTCCTCCTCAGACCCCTCACTAAGATTCTCATCGCCACTCAAAACATCCTCATCCCCACCCTCAACCTTCACATCATTCTCATCCAAACCCACTAAATCCAGTAAATCCTTGCTAACCCCAGCAGAACCCCCAACTTCCGCCATCTCTAATACCCCCAATGATCCATATCATCCATATAACCCATTAGCTCACTACCCCTACTATAACAAAAATATCTAAAAATATCTAGTAAACAATAGAATAAATACCAAAAATGTTTCATACTTTATCTAACAGTATAAACAAACCCTTTCCAATATAGAAAAACACTGAAAACAGTAATCCAAAAGTAAATCAACTTTCTTAATCTAAAATATATGGAGAATAAGAGAGGAAATAGAATCGAGTAGGAGTATGTTATAATAGACGGTACAAACCATAAAGGAGGGGTCAGAGAAACGGGAGATGTTAGACGGAAGAAAGCAAATTGCCTTACTTTTCATGATGAATGTTGCGGTCAGCGGTATTACAGTTATCCTATTCATAATTACTGGAGTAATTCTTATCAATTCAAGGCCAAAGAATAATTTTGTACAACTTGTAGATGGAAAAACAATTATGGTAACAACTGTGGGCAGCTATGAGAGGCAGCCACAAACAATTCGCAGATTTATCAAAGAAGTTTTTAGCCTGATGTTTACGTGGAATGGCTTTCTGCCATTAGAAAGCAATATACCTAACGAGATACCTCTACCAGATCTAGGAGTATCTGTTTCTGGGGGAAAAAAGGTAGCAACAACAACCATGTATGCCAGTTTTGCCTTTAGCGAAAAGCTCAGAAACGCGCTTTTACAGGAAATTGCATTATTAACTCCACAAGAGCTTTTTAAACCTGTACAGCCAGGGCAACCAAATCGTAAACCTAAGGTAATTCTCTTGGTTGAATTTATTGGCGATCCTCGACCAGTACGCACAGGTACATGGCAACTAGAGTTCGTATCCAACTTAATTATTTTTGAAGAAAAAGCACCACAAGGCCGTCTCCTAACACCGTTTAACAAAATTGTAGTCGTACGTGCTATTGAACCGGTTACAGAAATTCTTTACAACCCAACAAAACCGCCAGAATCGGAGGTAACAACGGTCAGAGATAAAGAAAAAAGCAGAAATTCATTAGAAGAGGAACCGATTTACACACACATTGATAAAATTGTGCAAAGAATAAGGTATAGTGGACTACAAATTATCGAACTGAAAGAATTAGGAAGCGGAACAAACAACGGTCAGCTATAAAACAACAAAACACATGGGGATAGCTTGGTAGCTCCGTACTACAGGAAGGAAAAGTCCTTATGTGACTTGAGTCGCTAACTGCTATGGTTACAAGTTTAGAGACTACGTAAGAACCCCTCACCTGGAAGCACTGGGCAAAAATAGATAGAGAGCGGGGTTCTCAGCGGTTCATACAAAAAAAATTGGGTCAGAAGACCCATTCTCAAGCAAGAAACTCAAAAAGACAGTAGGTAGATCAGCGCAAAAGCCGGCATAACTCGTTTCCACACCTTTCTGACTCAAAAATGATTTCAGAAATTACTTCAAGACTTACTTGATAGAATAAAAAATCATCTTCTAAAAAATCCTCTATCCTATCATCAGACCAGGGGGTATTCCAGGCCCGTTCACAGATATGCTGACACCGCTTCCGAAATACCTCTACATAGGTACTCAACTGGCACATATACCGCCACTTTTCCGGCATACGGGGATGAAAGCGTACAAAACAAGCCTCATAATCTAGGACATTCTCCATCAGCGGCGGATCATCCGGCCTCCGCTTGTAGTAAATATTAATATAAGTATCCTTCAAGTTAGGTTTTGCCAGTGCACGCCTCATAAGCTCCGTATCTATAAGTAATGCGCCCAGAGGAGCTCCCTTTAAGTTAGGATCCACAGACCTCCGCATCCTACCGTCAGAATTACCATCCGTTGTCTTACGAGCTGCAGTTTCCATAAGCATTCTCACAAAATCTAGTTTACCTTTACCATTCAGTTCCACTATACCAGATTGCTTACCCACGCAACAAGAGGGAACAGGTAGAATCCGACACTCAAACGGAGCAATCCTCCGTAAGAGCTCTACAACCTCCTGCGCCTGCTCCCACGAACCAATCCATACAGCTTCTGGAACCACCACATCCCAGTCCGTCAGTTGGATTGTATGCTGGAACTTGCCTGTAGGTAAATAAAAATAGGACTCTGTAACTATCCGCGGCTTTAACGCAAGCTGCTCACGCCCAGGTTGTACAAGCTTATCAATACAAATCCAAAAGCAGGAGCCAACCTGACGCCCCTCAGTTACTAACATATGAACCTCCCCAAAGTAAACTAATATATTATTAGCACCGCGCTGGAAAAGTATAACATACAGACAAAACTGAAGGCAACCTACTTACTAGACCTCGAAATACAATTCCTTTGATAATAGTTCTGAGCAATCTGACTACCCTGCTCCATCGCATAACGCAAATCCCTACAACCAAAAATATAATTTCCCATTTTGATACGAATGATACCTCTATTTGTATACGCCTCAACCAGCTTTGGAGCATACCAAATTGCACTATTAATACTCGCAAGTGCTTGCTTTAAATCACCCATCTTTGCATAAATGTTAGACCGCAGCAACCAGGCCATACCATTCTTTGAATCCTGGCGCAAAACAAAGTCTAAATCTGCAAGCGCTTCCTGCTGTCTACCCAATTCATCAAAAACTAAAACCCGATTCAAACGAAATTCTATGTTTCTAGGTGACTCTCGAATAATCCTGTTATAAACATCTAAAGCTTCTTCCTTCTTGCCTAGATAGTGAGCATAAATATTTGCCTTGTTATTTAAGGCTTCAAGGTTGTTAGGATCTAGTTGCAGCACATTCTCAAAAGCATTAAGCGCTTGCTCAACCTTGCCCTGTCTATATAAACATAAACCCCGATAAAATAGCAAATCACTTCTAATAATAATGATTGCCTGATTATTTAGATCAAAAAAAGGCGCACAGTCCCCCCTCAAAAAAGCAGACCTCATTTGAACGGCATACAGATCATCACTATTCTTATAGAGCTTACCATAACTCACACCACCACCTAAAAATAAGAAACATATACATAGTATAAGGATAAATCTCCAGTTCAATTTACTATACATCGGATGGTGTTCCTCCCAAGACCAAGGAATAGCTTAGTCACAATGTACTGCGGAGCGAACAAGCTCTTAAACAACTTCGTTCGCTCAATAACTACCATTATAAACGAAGTGTAAGGCTTTAGGAACATAGCCCAACCCCGGTAAAAACCCAAGCAACAATAAATCTCCTAGGGTATCCTTCAAAGGAAATAAACAGAACCAAGAAACTTGGTATACAACCAAATCAATCAAGAAAAAACTAACATGGTTGAAAGGTACGAACGATACAACATCAAACTTGCAAATCATGGAGGTAAAAAATCATGAGTGGAGCAGCTAGAACAAATTTTGATGTTCCCAAAAAACCAGGAGAATGGACATTAGCACAGATAACGGAAGCACTATCTAGACCACTTCCTAGCACGGTTTTGGAAACAAAACAATTGGAAGATGGCCGAGTAATAGAATACGTCCCCTGGCACAAGGCAATCTTGCTGCTAAATAAGTATGCACCCGGTTGGCAATGGGAGATCAGGCAGATCTACACAACCAATGAGGATCTGTTTCTCATCGGAAGGCTTACAATTCCTACTGCCGAGGGCCTATTCTATCGAGAGGCTTCTGGAAGAAACTCCCTCAAAGATACTGGCTATGGGGACGCCAGTAGTAATGCTGAATCCATGGCCTTCAGAAGAGCAGCAGCAAAATTTGGATTGGCCCTATACCTATACAACAAATAAATCTTTTGTTACAAATGACGTACCTCTTCCTCTACCTGTTCCTGATAGGGTATCGTCAAGGGAATCGCCTGTGAACGAGAGGTTGTAGGTGGCAGCAGCTGTGGTTGGGGGGAAGTAGTACAGCTCATCCGGTACTGCTTACCCTCCCCCGCTAAATACTTAATGAGACCCATTGGCAGACCATACTTTTCAGCGGTCGGTCGCAGTAACTTACCAGCCTGAACCTCACATTCCCACTGTTGTAGACGTTCCCGCAACAGTCTAGTAAATTCCCCATCTTTAAGATCATGATATAAGTGATTAGATACCTCTGAACTTAACCCTAACAAAACATCACTAACTAGCGCAAATTCATTACGTCGATACTGAAAATAACGCACATTATGAGGTACTAAATAGTAGTAATCTGAACCTAAACCGTAAGTTACCGGTATCTCAAGACTACCATGACTCGTTTCTAACCATAAAGAACCTTTCTCAAACTTACTTGCACTACGTAACAATAAACGATAATCTGAAATCTTTTGCGCATAAATACCAGAACAGCGAAAATTGATGACTTTTACAGTTTTCCCGGTTTCAATCTCTGTCCATAAAGTTGTATCTAGAATACTATCATTCTGACCAACAGTAATTAAACCACCCGGTTCAATAAAGTCAATTGGTTTAAAATCTTTAATACAAATAATAATAAACAATAAAAGAAAAACAATAAGCCACTCTGGTTGTAGATCAATAACATCACTGTAATCAATAATCTCAATAAAGGAATCTAAGGAACCAATTGTAACACCTCCGGTCAT
>NZ_JBRCEP010000094.1:0-20533 GCF_053491055.1 Gloeomargarita sp. | reverse complement strand
TATTGGTTGTTTGACCCGAAGGGGGAATGGATTCCTCAGCAACTGTTGGGCTATCGTTTGGTGGAAGAGAATTACATTCCTATTCGGGACAACATCAGTGAGGTGTTGGGGTTACGTTTGGAACCGGCAGGGCAATTGATTTATTTCTATCGCCTGGATAATGGAGAAAAATTATTGACCCCAGATGAATTACTGACAGCAAAAGAACAGGAACGCCAAATGCGTTTGGATTTGATCAACCGTCTGAAAGCGCGGGGGATTGACCCGGAGAATTTATAAGCATTTTGATTGATAGTCTGATGCCAAAACCCTGCCAAAAATGACCTAACGACCAGGCACAATTCCCTTGGGCAAATCCACAAATACCCGTTCTCCAGCGCGCAAACCCTGCACGACCTGAGTGTATTCATTTAAGGTCACGCCCAAAACCACCGGCTGAAATTTGGGTTTGCCTTGGGCATCTGGAACCAGGACGCCTGTTTTCCCCCGCTCGGTCACCACTGCCGCCGTCGGAACGGTCAAGGTTTTGGGTAAGGTTTCCCCAACAAAAACCGCATCCACGTTCATGCCTGCCCGCAGACGGTCTTGCCCGCTGAGCAACTGCACGCGCACCTCGAAAAATGTGACGTTCTGCTCCACCACTGCCTCCGGCGCAATCAAATGCACCCGCCCCCGAAAAGTTTCGCCAGGGTAGGCATCGGCCTGAATCTCCACCCTTTGCCCCGCCCGAATCCGGCTGATGTCGGTCTCGGCTACCCGCGCGATCACTTCCAACCTACTCGCCAAAGCCACGATGGAACTGGAAGTCGCAGAAGAGGTGGCAGACGTAAAACTGCTGGGCGTGACAAAGGCCCCGACGGACGCGTATTTCTGGGTAATCACACCGCTAAAAGGCGCTCGAATCACCGTGTCGGCCAGTTGGATTTGCATCGCCCGCAGTTGTGCCCGCGCCGCAGCGACCTGGGCCTGGGCCTGAGCAATCGCCTCCGCCCTTGTGCCTGCCACCAACACCGCCAGTCGCCGTTCGGCTTCCTGTAAGGCGGCGGCTGCCGTCGCTTCTTCTGTTAGAGCCGCATCCAAGGTGTCTTGGGCAATCGCCCCTTGTGCCAACAGTTCCTCGTTCCGCTGACGCCGCTGGCGGGCCAATTCATACCGCGAACGCGCTGCCGCCACCTGCGCCCGCCCCTGGGCAATTTCCTCCGGGCGATTCCCCCGCTGCAGTTCCTGTAACCGCGCCTGCGCCTGGGCTAAATTCGCCAACGCCTCCTGCTGCCGCGCCCGCAATTCTCGGTCGTCCATCCGGGCAATCACCTGCCCCTGGCGCACCACATCCCCCTGCTCCACATACAGCGCCGCCAGCCGCCCGGAGACCTTGGGGCTGAGATTCACCCGCTGCACCGGCTCCACCCGCCCACTGGCCGTCACCCGCACCGTCAAATCCCGCACCATCACCGGTACCGTCAATGTACTGATATCAAGTGACTTTGGCGGCCGTTGGCGATACCCCCACACCCCCACCACCAACAACACCCCCACGCCGAGTCCCACCCACCAGCGCGGCACACGCTTTTTGTCCACCCATTCACGAGCCACCAGTGGTCGGTCAGGGGGAACGGGCGTTTTTAACATAGGCAGCCCAAGGCGTAGGGAAACCAGGATTTTTAACAATTCTAAACAATTTCGCGCCCTACAGCGGCTGCTCAGCCCTTGAGCACAGCCTGCACCTGGGCGGCAATGTTCTCGTTGCCATCGGTGGCTAACCGCTCCGGCGACTGCGGTGGCAGGGGGTCACGGGTGAGAAAGGCCCAGGGATCGCTGTAAAACTCGGCCACGCTGATCACCTGATGCCAGCAGTAGGTTTGCAAACCGGCCAACAGCAGCTCCGCCTCGGCAAATCCCCTTCGCTCCAGGGAATAGATGGGTATCCCCAGACGATAGGCCTCCGAATAGGTGCTATAGCCCGGTTTGGTCACCACCTTGCCGCACAAAGGCATCACATCCACAGGGCGAAAGGGACCGGCATGACAGCGGCGCAGGTTAGGCAAAGCAGGCGCCTGCGGGTCAAAACTCAGAAAACACCAGTCGGGAAATTGATGCAAACCCGCGTAGGGCACGCCCTGGATGCCCAACCCCCCAAACGCCAATAAAACCGTCCGTTCTGGGGGCGTGGTCACGGCCAACTCCCGGCGTAGCACCGCCAGCGGCACCTGCGGCTTTTGTCCCGTCAGTCCCACATCCACAGGGTTTGGAAAAGCCGACATCGCCTCACAAAACGGCAAACGAAATAACCGCTGACAATAGCGATACCCAACGGCATACTGGTCAGCCAATTCCCCAAAATCTTCTCCCCAATGCCGATAGATAAAATCCCAACCAAAATTGCTTGCCATCAGGCAAGGAACGCCCGCCTGGTGGGCAATCAAACCCGCCATCGCCGGAATATCAGCAAAAATTAAATCCACACCGGTTTCCTGAATATAGGCCACTTCCTGAGCCACCCGCCGTTCCGTGTGCCGGGCCAGCGCCTCCAAAGCCAAGCGGGTCGCCGCCACATCCTGGACCAAACTGTCTTGCTGCACCACCCCCACATCCAACCGCACGGGCCGGTAGTGAAACGGGTGATGGAAGTAACGCTGCAGCACAGCAGCAGGCGCTTCCGTCACAAAGGTAAATTGCACCTGGGGTTGCCACACCGCCAACTCCTGCATCACCGCCAAGGTACGGCTAAGGTGCCCCAGGCCATGGGCACTCATCGCAACGTACAGATGCGGCCAACGGCTCACCGTCAGGATGCTCCCCCTACATCGTCAACACAGCGTGCAGAACCTCCTCCGGTCGCAAGTCATCCTGCAACACCTGCCCATCCCGAAACCAGATGATCCGTTCGGCGCGCCGGGCAATCTCCGGTTCATGGGTCACCATGACAATCGTCACCCCCGCCTGGTGCAGTTGGGCAAACAGTTCCATCACCTCCTGGCTGGTGCGGGAATCCAAAGCCCCGGTGGGTTCATCCGCCAACAGCACCGCCGGTTGGTTGACCATCGCCCGCGCAATCGCCACCCGTTGCTGTTGCCCGCCCGACAGTTGGTTGGGTTTATGCCCCAAGCGATGCCCCAACCCCACCTGCTCTAGCGCCAAACGCGCCCGGCGTTGCCGTTCGGGAGCCGGTACGCCTGCATAAATAAGCGGCAGCATGACATTTTCTAAAGCCGTAAGTTGGGGCAACAGATGAAACTGCTGAAACACAAACCCGATCCGCCGGTTGCGAATCTGCGCCAGTTGGTTTGCCGTATAGTTGGCGACATTTTCCCCCTGCAGGTAGTAATCTCCGCTGGTGGGCCGGTCCAAACAGCCGATGATGTTCATCACCGTGGACTTGCCCGAACCCGAAGCCCCCATGATCGCGCAGTATTCCCCCGCCGCAATTGTCAGAGACACCTGTCGCAAGGCCCAGACCGCATTTTCCCCCTGGCCGTAGATTTTGCTGACCCGCTCCAAGCGAATTAACGCCCCCATCGGCCCTCCCTGCTACACACTGCGTAAGGCCACAATCGGGTCCAGTTGCGCCGCCCGTTGCGCCGGGGCCACCCCAAACACCAGACCAATGGTTCCGGAAACCCCCACCGCCAGAACCACGGCCTGCCAAGACACCTGCGTTGCCAACGGCGTCACCAGGGCCAGGCCCACCACGCCGGCAGCGCCCACCGCCGTCCCCAACACCCCCCCAGCCGTCGCCAACAAGACCGCCTCCAGCAAAAACTGCTGCCCAATATCCCGTTCCGTCGCCCCAATCGCCTTGCGTAGCCCAATTTCCTGGGTGCGCTCGGTCACCGCAACCAGCATGATATTCATGATCCCGATCCCCCCCACCAGCAGGGAAATCGCCGCCGTTGCCGCCAGCACAATGGTCAACACCCCCGTGACATTCCCGGCAATCGCCACCGCCTCTTTTTGGGTGCGGATATAAAAATCATCCTCCTCCGTAATCTTATGCCGACGCCGCAACAAATTGGTGATTTGGAACTGGGCAGCGCTGACTTTCGCCTCATCCCAGGCGGACGCGGCAATAAACCCCACCGTCAGGCCATAGGGAGAACGGCGACCCGTAAGTTGGTTGGCCATCGTCGTCAGGGGAATGTAAGCCGCATCGTCCCGGTTGGTGCCCAAAAACGCCCCTTTCGGCGCCAACACCCCAATCACCTCAAAACTCACATGCCGCAGGCGGATGCGCTGCCCCAAGGGTGGGCGCGCCCCAAACAATTTGGCCGCCAAGTCGCTGCCTAGAACCACCACCCGGCTGTGCCGTTGCAAATCGAGTTCGGTAAACAACCGCCCCTGCGCCAGGTCCAAACTCTGCACCCGAAAAAAATCCGGCTCCGTCCCCGTGACATTGGTGCGGGTCGTGCGACTGGCGTAGGTTGCCACAACACTGTCGCTGATCTGCGCCGCCACCCAACGCACCGCAGGCACCTGCTGGGCAATCGCCTGGGCATCCTCCCAGGTCAACGTCGCAGGCGGTTCAATCCCCCGGCGGCGCGCATCCTCCCGCCCCGGCACCACAAACAGGACATGGGTGCCCAGCGAGGCAAACTGGTCCTGGGTATAGCGTTGCGCCGCCTGCCCCACCCCCACCATGACAATGACCGCCGCATTGCCGATGACCATGCCCAACACCGTCAACAGACTGCGCAGCCGGTGGGCGACCAAGGTGCGGGCAGCCATGCCCAAAGCTTCCTGCCAGTTCATACCGTCGGGGGAATAAGGGGGTAGAATGCCACCAGGAAGGAAACCACCATACCAGTTTCTTGTTTACGGCCAACCCTCTACTATGTTAGGGAGAAAATTACTGTGGCTGACCAGCACCCATTTGCCATTGGGCACGGATAATGTCTATATATGAGGGTAACGTTCCAGGATTTGCGGCGGGCAAATCGGTGGCCACCCCAACCGACGGCGCCGTTCTGGTCCAGGGGGAATCAACCATCATACCCATTGATGAACAGGTCGAGGCTGTGACATACACCAATGAGATCGTCCCCGGTAACTTAGCGCGGATTAAGGTCATCGGGGTTGGTGGCGGCGGAGGGAATGCGGTCAGCCGCATGGTCGCAGGCAATTTGAGCGGCATTGAGTTTTGGATGATCAATACGGACGCCCAGGCGTTGCACCAGGCGGCGGTGAATGTCAAGCGGCTGCAAATCGGCCAAAAGCTGACCCGTGGGCTGGGCGCCGGGGGCAATCCCGCCATTGGGCAAAAGGCCGCTGAGGAGTCGCGCGAAGAGATTATGGCGGCCCTGGACCAGTCGGATTTGGTGTTTATCACAGCGGGCATGGGCGGCGGCACCGGCACGGGGGCGGCGCCGATTGTGGCGGAGGTGGCTAAGGAATTGGGGGCGCTGACGGTGGCCATTGTCACCCGTCCCTTCACCTTCGAGGGCAAACGGCGGGCGGCCCAGGCGGAAGAGGGGATCAGTATGCTCCAAAGCCGCGTAGATACCCTGATTGTGATTCCCAACGACCGGCTGCTGACGACTATCGGCGAGACAACGCCGGTGCAGGAGGCGTTTCGGGTGGCAGATGACATTTTGCGCCAGGGGGTGCAGGGCATCTCGGACATCATCACGATTCCGGGGCTGGTGAATGTGGATTTTGCCGATGTGAAGGCGATCATGGCCGATGCGGGGTCGGCGTTGATGGGCATTGGCATCGCTTCGGGCAAAGGGCGGGCGACGGAAGCAGCCAATATGGCAATTGCCTCGCCCCTGCTGGAGTCCTCGATCCAGGGAGCCAAGGGGGTGCTGTTTAATATCACCGGCGGCCATGACCTAAGCCTGCACGAGGTGAATGCGGCGGCAGAAAGCATTTACCAGGCGGTGGACCCGGATGCGAATATCATTTTTGGAGCGGTGTTGGACGAACGGATGCAGGGGGAGGTGCGGATTACAGTGATTGCCACGGGTTTCCAGCCGACCCCAGCCAGCGGCGGGCCATTACCCCGCACCCAGCCGCGCCCGGTGACCCCCGTGCCCCCGACCCCCCCCAGCACCGAGGTCAAACCCAAACCGGAGGAGCCACCGCCGGAGATAGATATTCCTGATTTCCTAAAACGGCGGCGCACCCGGCGTTAGCCCGCGCAGTTGCCCCAGGATTTGGGGGCAGAAATGATAGGATGACAGGTAGCCTTGGTTGCGTTTCTGGGGTGTAGCCGTGTTACAAACTCCCCGTTCCCTGCCGTCCCCCTTGCCGGTGGCCAGTGACCACAGTCGGTTGCGGCTGTTGGCGGGTTCGGCCAACGTGCCCTTGGCCGAAGAAATTGCCCGCTATTTGGGGGTGGATTTGGGGCCGATTGTCCGCAAGCGCTTCTCCGATGGGGAATTGTACGTGCAGATTCAGGAGTCGGTGCGGGGGTGCGATGTGTACCTGTTGCAGCCGACCTGCCATCCGGTGAATGACCACCTGATGGAACTGTTGATTATGATTGATGCCTGTCGGCGGGCTTCGGCGCGGCAGATTACGGCGGTGATTCCCTACTATGGCTACGCGCGGGCGGACCGGAAAACGGCGGGGCGGGAGGCGATTACCGCCAAATTGGTGGCCAATTTGATTACCCAGGCGGGCGCCAGCCGCATTCTGGCGATGGATTTGCATGTGGCCCAGATTCAAGCCTACTTTGATATTCCCTTTGACCATGTGTATGCCAGCAATGTGTTACAGCAGTATATTGTGAGTAAGGGGTTAAAGGATTTTGTCGTGGTGTCGCCGGATGTGGGGGGTGTGGCGCGGGCGCGGGCGTTTGCCAAAAAACTGGACGATGCCCCCTTGGCCATCATTGACAAGCGGCGCCAGGGGCACAATGTGGCGGAGGTGCTCAACATCATTGGGGATGTGCGCGGGAAGACGGCGATTTTGGTGGACGACATGATTGACACCGGGGGCACGATGGCCCAGGGGGCGCGACTGTTGCTGGAGCACGGGGCGCAGGCGGTGTATGCCTGTGCGACCCATGCGGTCTTTTCCGGGCGGGCGCCGGAGGTGTTGGCCGACAGTATGTTTACCGAGGTGGTGGTGACGAATACGATTCCGATACCGCCGGTGAAGCGTTTCCCGCAACTGAAAATCCTCTCGGTGGCCAATGTGATTGGGGAGGCGATTTGGCGGGTGCATGAGGACAGTTCCGTCAGCAGTATGTTCCGCTGAGGACGGTTAGGAATCTTCACGAACGCTTGCCGGCAGGGGCCGTGGGGGGGTAAAGTCGCATCAAGCAGTCTTGATGAGGTAGGTGGGATGGAATCGGAGATGCAAACCCCCGATGTGGCCGAAACGACGCCGGAAGTGGCTCCCGATGCAGAATCGGTGGCGGCACCGGCGACGGGCAGTTCGTTGGTGGACTCCTTGCGGCAAAGCGTGGCAGATTCCCTGAGTTTCCTGGGACCGGCCTGGGAAAAGGTGCAAGCCTTCTTGGGCGAACAGCGCAAGACCATCACGGCGGTGGTGCTGGTATCTCTGGCGGTGCTGGCGCTGGTGTTGGTCTCCGGGGTGTTGGGGATCATCAATGCCATTCCCTTTCTGCCCGCAGTTCTCGAAATTCTGGGGTTGTGGTTTGCCGCCCGCTATTTGCTGATGGCGGAGTCCCGCAAGGCAGTGGTGCAGGAATTTAGCGAGTTTATCAGTAAGATTACCGGTCAGGGGTAACCGGAGGGGGTGCTGGGGGAATTTCGCCAACGGTATCCGCAAGGATGCCTGCTGAGTGAACTGCTCCAGATTTATCAGGGGCAGTACTTGGTGCGGGTGACGGTGCAGGCAGAGGGAGTCACCCTGGCGACCGGGTTGGGCAGTGGCCCGACGCTGGAGGCGGCAGAAGACCGGGCGCGGGAACGGGCGTTGCTGGCGCTGGGGTTCACCCCCTCCCCGGTACTGCCCCCCACCCCAGAACCCCAGGCGGTGGCGGCCCCAACTCCCCCGCCCACGCCGCCCAAACTGGATGTGTTGGACATCTTGGCGCAGACGACGGCAGAGATGAAGCGGTTGGGCTGGAGCCATGCCCAGGGCCGGGAGTATCTCCGCCGCACCTATGGCCGCAACAGCCGCCAGGACCTAAGTGATCAGGAGTTGCTGGATTTTTTACAGTACCTACGCAGTCAACCCGCCGGGCCGCCAGAGCCGAGCGACTAATGGCCGGGCGTGGGGGAGGCAACCGGTTGTGCCCCTGGCAGGGGAATATCCCGAATTTCTACAAAGGGAATTGTCTGTCCGATTTCCGTCAGCCCGACCCGCACCTTGGGCAAACCCGCCGGGAGGCGCACCTGCACCGCCGTTGCCTGATTCCCAGGCGCCAACTGCACGGGCAAGCCGGTCACTTCCGGGTCAAGGATATTGCCCTGGTCATCCCGCACGATGAACTGCCGTTGCAATTGCACCGCCGTCGCCCGTTCATTTTGAATCCGTAGGGTCAGCACGGTTTGGTTGCCCACCGACTCGATCTGCTCCAGGGCAATCAAGACACCGCCTTCTTGCACGGCCAGCAAGGGAAGACGGGTATGCGTGGCAGGGCTTGGGGTTCCTATGGGTGCCACTTGGCCGGTCCCCATCACCACAGCCACCTGCTGGATCACCGCCGCTTCATCCAGCAGACGAAAGGGTTCCGGGTCGTCGCCGGCACTGGTAGGATGGGGCACATCGGCAACCGGATTCAGCACCGGCTGACGCACCCTACGCAACGCCTCCTGGCCAAGGCGATACCCAAACCAACTGGCAACGCCACCGCCAACGAACGCCAATCCCACCCAAACCAGGGTGAGGATTCCTAACCACCGCTTGGTCTGCACCATGATTTTGTTAAGATAGCCAGTGCCATTTTATCAGCCCGCACGAGTGGCCGACTGGTAAGGCAAGCGACTCATAATCGCCGGTATGTGGGTTCGATTCCCGCCTCGTGCATTGGTATTGCAAACTATTTGTCGCTGATGCCAAATTGTGGTCGTAAATTAGTTGGTTCGTAGTTCGTCGTATCCCACTTGTTAGCGGCATGAACTTCCCGATGTTTTGAGAAAAACTCTGAACCTAAACGGGTTTGTTAGCTTAATCGGCAGGTAGGTGGCGTAAGCCATGTTGTGTTTACTCAACGAAGATGAGGATCGGGAGGCGTTCACGAACCAACCTCTTATTATATCCACCGGCGCTTTCCCAGGCTGTAAACTGCTCGCCGACCGCTCGGCCTCCCGCTCCCAATCCCCCCTCTGAACCGGGAAGAGCACTGGCCGCTCACCGCCGCGAACGATACCCTAAAGGTGGAACCACTTCCGGGTTAAGATAGGGTTAAACACGAATTAACAGGGGCGTTCATGCACACACCGTCAGACAAGCCCAAAGAGGCCTGCGGGGTCTTTGGGGTGTACGCGCCGGGGGAGGAGGTCGCCAAGCTCACCTATTTTGGGCTGTATGCCCTGCAACACCGGGGGCAGGAATCGGCGGGGATTGCCACGTTTGACCAGGGACAGGTGCATTGCTACAAACAAATGGGGCTGGTGTCCCAGGTGTTTCGGGAGGACATTTTGCAGGCCATGCCAGGGCAGTGGGCGGTGGGGCACAACCGCTATTCCACCACAGGCAGCAGTCGGGTCGTGAACGCGCAACCGGTGGTGGTGCGCACCCGTTTGGGGGATTTGGCCCTGGCCCACAACGGCAATCTAATCAATACATTGGCATTACGGGAGCAGTTGCCCCCCCAACGTTATCCCCTGCAGGCGACGACGGATTCAGAAATCATGGCGCAGGTGTTGGCGCAGGCAATAGATGCGGGCGCAGACTGGGTTGGCGGGGCGGTGCAGATGGCGCGGCAGTGTCAGGGGGCGTTTAGTGTGGTGATTGGCACACCCCAGGGGATTTTGGGGATACGGGATAGTTATGGGGTGCGGCCTTTGGTGTTGGGCACCTTGGGGGAGCGGGGGTTGGTGTTGGCCTCGGAAACCTGTGCGTTGGATATTATTGGGGCGGATTACCTGCGGGAGGTCGAGCCGGGGGAATGGGTGTGGCTCACGCCGGCGGGGTTTACCTGTGGGCAGTGGCAACCGGCCCAGCGCAAGTTGTGTGTGTTTGAGCTGATTTACTTTGCCCGCCCGGACAGTGTAATGGAGGGGCAGAGTTTGTATGCCTACCGGCGGCGGTTGGGGGAATTGTTGGCGCAGGAAGCCCCCGCAGAGGCGGACCTGGTGATCGCCGTGCCGGATTCGGGGGTACCCGCCGCGATTGGGTTTGCCCACGCCAGCGGCATTCCCTACGCCGAGGGGTTGATCAAAAACCGCTATGTGGGGCGCACGTTTATCCAGCCCACCCAGACCATGCGGGAGACGGGGATTCGCATGAAACTTAACCCGCTGCGGGATGTGCTGCAATCGCAACGGGTGGTGGTGGTGGACGATTCGATTGTGCGGGGGACGACCAGTCGCAAGTTGGTGCGGGCGTTGCGTGAGGCAGGGGTGCGGGAGGTGCATATGCGGATTTCCTCGCCGCCGGTGACCCATCCTTGTTTTTACGGCATTGATACAGACAGCCAGGACCAATTGATTGCCGCGCGGCAGTCGGTGCGGGAAATTGCCCAGCATTTGGAGGTGGATTCCCTGGCCTATTTGAGTTGGGGGGCGATGTTGGCAGCCACAGGAACGGCGCCCCAGAGTTTTTGCTCGGCCTGTTTTACGGGGGATTACCCGATTCCGGTGCCGGATGCGCTGAAACGGTCGAAGTTGATGCTAGAGCAGGTTTCTTAGGTGGGGGTGGCGTGTGGGGACGATGGGGCAACTGGTAGGGGTCGCAGTGGCGCTGGTATTGGTCGCTCAGCCTGGGCAGGCGCAGCCGGAGGCACTCCAGCGGCTCAAAAACACCCGCGAATGCGTCAACTGTGACCTCAGCGGCGCCGACCTGCGGGGGTTGAATTTGATTGGGGTGAATTTGCGGGGGGCGAATTTGCGGGGCGCCAAGCTGGGGACGGGAGAACGGGATTTTAACCGCACCGCCTTGAGTCGGGCCAATCTCAGCGGCGCCGATCTCCAGGAAGCTGACTTGAGCAATGCCAGCTTAGACGGTGCGAATTTGACCGGAGCCAACCTTCAGGGCGCCAATTTGACGGGGGTGAGTTTCATCGGTGCGAATTTGACCGGAGCCAACCTTCAGGGCGCCAATTTGACCCGCGCTGTGTTGGTCAATACCAACCTGACCAAGGCCAACCTGACCGGGGCGACCTTGAACCAGGCCTTTATCGCCGAAGTAACGTATCAAGAGACCCGCCTCCCCGATGGTTCCGTGCGCAACTGATGGGGCACAAAAACGGTTTTCTCAACGTCACATCGGCATGGAGGAAGCCTGTGAGGGTGCTGGCCGGTTCACAGCGCTAGGGCGGTACTCCCAAACTGCCTTTTTTACCTTGCGATGTCATGAGTATGTCACCCTGGAGACCTAGAAGACGTTCTGCGTTGGGAGGGTTGCCGGTGAAAACGGGGTTATCGCTGGCAGGGATAGCCGGTTTGATCATAGGGCCAATGGTGTTTTGGCCGGTGGCAACCAGGGCTACGGCAACCCGCACCCTGACTTGTGAATCCGTCAACAACCGCTACACCACCTGCGTCACGGATACGCGTGGGGGGGTGACCCTGCAACGGCAGTTGAGCAATGCCCCTTGTATCGAACATCGCACCTGGGGCGTGACCGAGCAGGGGATTTGGGTGGATAAGGGCTGTCGCGGGGTTTTTCGCGTCGCGGTTGGGCCGACTACGCTTACCTGTCGTTCCCTGAATTACAAATACCAGTTGTGTCAAGTGGATACCCGCGGGGGCGTGCGGCTGGCGCGCCAACTCAGCAATACCCGCTGTATTGAACATCGCACTTGGGGTGTGCAGGAACAGGGGATTTGGGTGGACAAAGGCTGTGCGGGCGAGTTTTTGGTAGGGGTCGGGGCGGCTCCCCCGACCGAACAGGTGATTCGCTGTGCGTCCGTCCACAACCGGCGCGCGGATTGTCCGGTGCCGACGCGCGCAGCGACAGTCACCCTGCAGCGGCAATTGAGTACGGCGGCCTGTATTCCCAATCGCACCTGGGGGTATGACGAGCGGGGCATCTGGGTCAGCAACGGCTGTCGGGGGGAATTTCTCGTCAGCCCGACGACGGTTCCCGACCGGCCCGCCCAGGAGGCCCTCGTGGTGTGCCGTTCCTCAGATGGCACCTATGTCCGTTGTCCCGCCGATACCCGCAGGGGGGTATTGCTCCAGCGGCAACTCAGCCAGCGTCCCTGTCGCGCCCACCAAACCTGGGGCTTTGACACCCAAGGCATTTGGGTTACCCAGGGGTGCGAAGCGGAATTTCTTGTCCGGCCATGAGTCCTACTGCCCACCTGGTCGAAATTTTTTCTGCCATTCAAGGGGAAGGCCCCTACGTGGGCGAACGGCAGATTTTTCTGCGCTTGGGGGGCTGTGACCTGCGCTGTCGGTTTTGCGATAGCCCCCATACCTGGCGTCCCTCGACCCATGCGCGGGTGGAACAAACTCCTGGCGAGCGGGATTTTCAGCAGGTCGCCAATCCGGTCACCGGCTCGCAAATACTCGCCTGGTTGCAGCGGCAGTTTCAGGGGGGGCGGCATCAGGCCATTAGCATCACCGGCGGGGAACCCCTACTGCAAGCCGATTTTTTGGCAGCCTGGTTACCCGTAATCACCGCCCAGATTCCCCTGCCTATTTACCTGGAAACGGGGGGACATCGGCCCCAGGAATTGGCGCAGGTGTTGCCCTGGGTGCAGGTGATTGCGATGGACTACAAATTGCCGAGCGTCAGCGGCGAAACCCACCACCAGGCGCACCAGGCATTTTTGGCCCAGGCGGTGGCCGCCGGAGTGGAAACCTTTGTCAAGATGGTCGTGGACCGGCGCACCCAGGAAGGGGAATTGGCAACCGCCCTGGCCATGATTCGCGCCATCGCCCCGGAGACATTGGTAATTTTGCAACCGGTGACGCCCCGGGCCGCAAGTCTAGCGCCCACCCCCGCCCAGGTATTGCATTGGCAAAAACTGGCCCAGGACTACCTGCCCCGGGTGCGGGTGATTCCCCAGACCCATCCCCTGTTGGGGCAGCTATAGGGTAAACGGCCCATCCACAATCACCGTCCCTTCGCCGCAGGCAATCTGTCCCTTGCGGGTCACCGGGTCGGCCCCTGGGCGAAAAATCGGGTCCGCCGGACGAAAACGACCAGGCCCCTCGGCGCCACAAACCACCATGGTCATCTTGTTGGGGCCAGGTGCCGCCGGGTCAACAAAAATGGCACTCACCATAGGACGGCGGGAGGCACCGGTCGGAATGGCGTAAAGGTACGCGCCCCGCACCGTTGTCCGAATCGCATAGGTGTACCCCGGCAACAGACGCACCCTCGCCAACCGCTCCAAGGGAGCCAACGCCGATGTAAACCGGCGATAACGTCGGTAATAGGTCGCTTGCGCGCGGGTAATGGCGCTGAGCGGTTGCCACGGCTCTACCTGCGTTTGGCCGCTGCCCCCCAGCACCACCGTCCCCAGCAGGGCCACAACCGCCAAGGACTTGCGCCTCCTCATGGGTGAAAAAATTAGGTGGCATTAGGTCTGCTTGTATATTACAAGGAATGTAGATGCCCAAGTCACTTGTGGAGGTTCGTATAATGGCAAGCTTGCTCACCCCTGAAGAAATCAACGCCCAAGCCGCCACCCTCACCGGCTGGAAGGTCGAAGGCAACACCCTTAAATGGGAGCATCGGTTTGCAGATTTCGTGGCGGCAATGAAATTTGTGAACTCCCTGGTCGAACCGGCAGAACAAATGGGGCATCACCCCGATATTTTTATTTCCTACAACCGGGTGGTCATTACCCTCACGACCCACGACGCGGGCGGCTTGACCCAAAAAGACTTTGACCTGGCCAAACAAATCAGCCAACGCCTCTAGGCCCGACGCCGATTCTGGTGTACTTTGGACAAAAATGTATTATTTTTTACCGTTTCCTGCCCTTGCCAAAGGACATAAACTTGTCTTAAACTGATGTCTATGCGGTTTAGGAGCGGGATTCGCTGGTAGTTGATTGATTTTTGTTTTGGTGTGAGGTCAAACCATGTCGAAGTCATTTCTACCCAAATTGTTGGCTGCCGGTTCCCTGACGATGGGGGTGTCCTGGGCAATGGCAGGGGCAGCGCCAGCCCAGACGACCACAAGAAGCGTCCGTGAGTCGATTCATCAGGTGCGGGAGTACATTCGGGAATTCAAGGAAGATAGCGAGTTGGGGCAGGTGACCTCGGTTTCTGAATTTGTGGATGTAAAGCCGACGGACTGGGCGTTTTTGGCGTTGCAATCGCTGGTGGAGCGCTACGGCTGTATTGTGGGTTTGCCGACCAATCCGCCGACGTATCAGGGGCGGCGGGCGACCACCCGTTATGAGTTTGCTGCCGGGTTGAATGCCTGTTTGGACCGGATTAATGAGTTGATTGCCGCCTCGGTGGAGAATTTGGTCACCAAGGAGGACATGAAGCTCATCCAGCGGTTGCAGGAGGAATTTGCGGCGGAACTGGCGCTGTTGCGGGGGCGGGTGGATACGTTGGAAGCCCGGACGGCCACCTTGGAAGCGCAGCAATTTTCCACGACGACCAAGTTGACCGGCCAGGTGATTTTCGGTGTGCAGGGGGCGTTTGGGGCCAACCGTCAGGCTGTTGCCAGGGGGGTGGCGCAAGGGACCAACGGTAATGTTTTGGATGCGACGACCTTTGGCTACCGGGTGAATTTGAATTTCAACACCAGTTTCACCGGCAAAGACCTGTTGCTGACCACGATCCAGATGGATGATGTGCCCCTGGGTGCGGGGGCGGCAGCGGTAACGGGCACCAATAGCTCGGCTTTGAGTTATAGCTTTTTGAACCGGGCAGGCGGTGGCGCCGCCGGTCTGTGGTATCTCAGCTACAGCTTCCCGGTGTTGGCGGACAAGGGCAAGATTTTTATTACGGGCTACGGCGGCGGGGTGAACGACTACGTGGACACCCTTAGCCCCTTGAATGATGATGGTCAGGGGGCGTTGTCGGCCTTTGGTCTGCGCAACCCGCTGTACAACCAAAACTTGGCTCTGGGGGTGGGGGCCGGCTTTGGTTACGATTTCTTTGACGGCAAACTCAATTTCTCGATTGGTTATTTGGCGAACGGGAATGCGGGTTTGGGGGCGTTTACACCGGCAGCCGGTGGGGGTACGGAGGGGTTGTTTGGCTCTTCGTTTAACGCCTATGCCCAGCTCACGGGCTATCCCACGGATAATTTGGGTTTGAGTTTGCTGTATATTCGCAGCGGCAGTGACCCGGATTCGGGGTTGGCGCTGAACTATGGCGGTGGGGTGGGCACGGCCGCGGTGAATGCGTTGAATGCGGTGGCTACCCAAGCGGACAATCTGGGGTTTCAGTTCAAGTGGCAACCCTTGAAGAACTTTATCCTGGGGGGTTGGTTTGGCGCGACTTGGTTCCATGACGTGGTGGCGGGCTTGGATGCTTCGGGGACGGCTCTGAACTATGCGTTGGTGTTTGCCTTCCCGGATGTGGGCACCAAGGGGTCGCAAGCGCAACTGGTGGTGGGTGCGCCGCCTTACCTGAGCAGCAGCCGGGGGTTGGTGGCCAATGGCTTTACCGCCGCCAGGACGGATGACGTTCCCGTTCTCCTGGAGGCTTCCTACCGCTTTAAGTTCACGGAATACCTCTCCATCACCCCCGGTATCATTGCCATCTTCAACCCGGAGGGGAATGCGGCCAACCCGACGGTGTTGGTGGGGGCGATTCGTTCCACCTTTAGCTTCTAGCCCCTGATGTGACCGGCCCCTCTCCCAGAGGGGTTTTTTATGCCAGTACCACCGTGCCCTGGCGGAGGACCTGCCACGTTCCTTCGTGCCAGGTGACGACTGTGGAGGGCTGGCCGGAGCCGTCATACTCCCCGTGGAGAACCGCTACTTCTGGAAAGGCCGCCTCAATCGCAGCGGCGGTTAGCAGGGGTGGCTCCCCCGAATAATTGGCGCTGGTGGTGGCCAAAATCCCCGTTTGCTGCAGGAGGCTCAGGGCAAGGGGATGCTGGGGAATTCGCAACCCAATCGTGCCGGTACGGTGGGGGTTAATCGCCGCGGTCACCCGGTCGCTGGCGGGTAAGACAATGGTCAAGGCTCCCGGCCAATAGGTCTGCGCCAGGGCAACCCAGGGAATGGTCAGGTCAGGGGCAATCCAAGGCAAAAAGGCGGCGCAGTCGGCGGCCATGAGAATCAAGGGTTTGTCCGGGGGGCGTTTTTTGCAGTGGTAAATTTTGCTGCCGTACTCCGGTTGGACTGCCAATGCCGGTACGGTATCGGTGGGAAAACTCACCACCTCCCCCCGTCGCGCTGCCAGGATTAAGCTAGGGAAATTGACGATCATGACCCACTCCAACGCGCAATAACGATGCGGTCGTGCCCCCCCCAATCCCGTTGCACCTGGATGTCCCGATAGCCGCCCTGTTGGTGGAGCAGGGCCACCACCGCCTGGGTTTGACCGCTCATGGTTTCCACACACCACAGCGCCCCGTCTTGCAAATAGGCAGGGGCAGTGTGCACCAGATGCCGGATGTGCTGCAGGCCATCCGCACCGCCGTCCAAGGCCACACGGGGTTCGTGTTGGACTTCGGGCGGCAGATGGGGGAGTAAGCCGGTGGGAATGTAGGGGGGATTGCTGACCATCGCTAGGATATGCCCCCGTAGCGCCGCCAAAGGCGCAAACCAATCCCCCAGCAGCAAAGTCAGCCGGTCGTGCAAGCCCAGCGCCACCGCATTCTCCTTCGCGATCTGGAGGGCCATGGGACTGCAATCGACCCCGTAGAGATGAATGTCCGGCAACGCCCGCAGCAAACCCAGAGCAATCGCGCCGCTACCTACGCCCAAATCCACCCAAGGCCCGCGGGTGCATCCCCAGGTTTTGGCCCAGGCAACCGCCACATCCACCAGCAATTCCGTTTCCGGGCGGGGAATCAACACCCCCGGCGCCACCCGCAAGGTCATATCCCGCCAAGGGGTCACCCCCGTCAGATATTGCAGGGGTTGGCGGGTGTGGGTGTAGGTGTGCCACAGGGTTTGCAGGCGCGGGAGAAATTCTTCCCCCCCGGAGGCGCCCCACCGCAGCGTCAGCGTATCCCAGCCCGTGACCTGCCGCACCAACCAATCCAGTTCCGCCGCCAGTTCCGGGGTGCGTTGGCGTTGTTGCTGCCACCATTCCCGCAGGGTCATCCCTGGGGCTTGGGCGATGGCGATGTTTGCGGTTGGGGACGAGGAACAGGGGAGGGCTGCGCTGGGGGACGGTTGCTCCCCTGCTGCTGGATAAACCGGATGGCAGCGCTCGAGGGCACAAAATACAACTGCCGCAGTTGCGGGTCATTTTTTTGCTCCATCAGCGCCACCAAGCGATCCAGGCTACTCACCTGAATTTTCGCCGATTCCCCAATTTTCGGGTCCTGTTTTTTCACTTCCGCCAAAAAGGCATCCGCATCCTGACGGCTAAAAAACATGGGTGCCATCTCCTCGGTTTTGCCACTTTGGCGGTCATTGATCTGGATGGTCAGTTGGGCCTGTTGTGGACCACCCGTGATGAAAAACAGGGGAATACCGGGGAATTTATCCGCTTTTTGCCCGCTGGCCTGAAGAATCTTTAACGCCGCCTCCACCTGGGCTGCTTCCGGTTGAAAACTCACATCCAACCGTTCATTTTTACTCTGTTGTAGGGATTTGGCCAATTCGTAGGCTTTATCCAGCCCCACCGCGCGAATCTGGGCGCCCTTGGCCAGCGCCGGATTTTGGGCTTGCACCCGTTGCAGGGCATTTTGGGCATCTTGGGGACTAAAGAAAAACAGGGTAATTTCTTTCTCTTTGCCCCCTTCGCTGACCTTGACCGTCAGGGTTTGTTTGCCCGTACTGTCAAGCAACGTAAATACCGGCACCGTTTTCAATTGTTCGGCAATCTCTTTGGCAGGCATCCCCTGAGCGATGGCAGGAGGAACCCCCAGCGACCACCCGGCCCCTGTCCCCAGCAGCAAACTCAGCACCAAACCGCCACGAATCCAAACCTTCATGCCTACTCCTTGCCTTGCGCTTGCTTTTATTGTACTGAGTTTGGGACGGGGAAATAGCAGCGGGAGGTTTCCATCCCCCCTTGGCCCGTCCAACCCACACGTTCAGGCAGCGGCAGCCCTCAATCACCCTGGCGCTCCTTGCGCCCATCCCTTGGCGGGAAACGGGGTGGGCGGGGGGTTAAGCCCAACTGCTGGAGCAATTCTTGGTCCTGTTGGTAGCTGGGGCAGGGGGTGGTGCGGGTGAGCATCTGACCGTCATCGCTGGAAAAAATCGAATTCACCCCCGCAAGAAACACCAGCGCCTGTTCTGCCGGACTCAGATGCGCCCGCCCAGCAGCCAGCCGAATGTCACTCTTGGGCATGAGAATCCGGGCGGTCGCCACCACCCGCAACACGTCCCAAAAGGGCACCGGCGCTTGCGTTGCCAAGGGGGTACCTGCCACCCGCGAGAGGATATTAATCGGCACGGATTCCGGGTGGGGCTGCAGGGTGGCCAGGGTGGTTAACAACTCAATCCGATCCTGATGGGTTTCGCCCAGGCCCAAAATCCCGCCGCAACAGAGGGTGATAGGAGTCTGGCGCACCCGCGCGAGGGTCTGCAACCGGTCGTCGTAGGTGCGGGTGGTGACCACCTGGGGGTAATAGCGGCGGGAGGTGTCCAGGTTGTGGTTGTAGGCGTACAAACCCGCTTCGCTCAGCCGTTGCGCTTGCGTTTCCGTAAGCATGCCCAGCGTACAGCACACTTCTAACCCCAGGGCAGTGATCTGGCGAATCATTTCCAACACCTGGTCAAACGCCTTCCCCGGATGGGCCTCCCGCCAGGCGGCCCCCAAACAAACCCGGCTGACCCCCTGGGCTTTCGCGCGCCGGGCAATGGCGACGACCTCCGCCACATTCAGCAAAGGCTGCGGGGCAATTCCTGTCGCGTAATGCGCCGATTGGGCACAGTAACCGCAGTCTTCAGGACAGCCCCCCGTTTTGATCGAAATCAACTTGCACACCTGCACATCCCGCCGGGGATGGTACCGGCGATGGACGGCAGCGGCCTGGGACACCAACTCCAGAAGCGGTTGCTCATAAATCGCCTGCACTTCCTCGATCTGCCAATCCGACCGACAGCCGTCCACTGCCATCCCCTGCGCGCCTGAACCCACTGGTTATTACTTTGCCTGGAAACGGTTGGGCGTGCAACCCATCGCCTAGGGCATCAGTGCCCGGCGGTGAATAACCAACCCAACGACCGCCCTTACTCCCGGTGGGCAAAGCGTTCGTACAGAAAACTCAGGGCCTGGTTTCGCAGGTCGTAGTAACGGGGGTCTTCCAAAATCCGCTCCCGATTGCGGGGCCGGTCAAAGGGAATGGTAAGAATTTCCCCAATCGTCGCCGCTGGCCCGTTGGTCATCATCACCAGGCGGTCCGCCAAAAACAACGCCTCATCAATATCGTGGGTGATCATCAGCACCGTCGCCTTAGAACGGTTCCAAATGGTGAGCAATTCCTCCTGGAGTTCCTCTTTGGTAATCGCATCCAACGCCCCAAAGGGTTCATCCAACAACAGCACCTCCGGTCGAATCGCCAACGCCCGGGCAATGGCGACCCGCTGTTTCATCCCCCCAGAAATTTGCGGCGGTTTTTTCTCCATCGCCTCCCCTAAACCCACCAGATTCAGGTACTCCCGCACGATTGCCCGTTTTTCCGGGAGCCGTTTTTGGGGATAAACCGCATCCACCGCCAAAAAGACATTTTCAAATAAGGTCAACCAGGGCAGAAGGGAATAGTTCTGAAAGACCACCATCCGATCCGGTCCCGGTTTGGTAATGATTTTGTCCCGCAAACGCACCTCGCCACTACTAGGCTGGATAAAGCCCGCCGCCAGGTTGAGCAGGGTGGATTTGCCACAGCCCGAATGCCCAATGATACAAACATAGTCATTTTTATTGAAAATGCAACATTTTATGAGAGGAGGGTGTAAGATGGGGAGGAAGGTGAGAATCAAGGAGGAGAATCAGAATGTGTTACAGCCTGGATTTACGGAAGAAGGTGATAAGTTTCATTGAGAACGGGAATAGTATCACCAAAGCGGCGCGCATCTTCGGCATTAACAGAACAACTGTGTACCGGTGGCTCGATAAACCCAATCTGGAGCCCATCAGAGTCGTGAGAAGGAAGAGGAAAATTGATATTGCCAGACTGGCGCAAGATGTGGCGAAGTACCCCGATAAGACCCTGAAGCAAAGAGCACAAGAGTTTGGGGTGGTACCCAGCTCAATATATTACCAATTGAAACGGCTAAATATCAGGAGAAAAAAACAGTTTCGGTATCGAGAAAGAAATCATTCCGATAGAATGTTATACTTGCGCACATTGAGAGAATTAATCAAGAAGTATGGGAGAGAAAGTCTGGTATTTATTGACGAGACGG